>JAISNE010000011.1 GCA_031276375.1 Accumulibacter sp. | reverse complement strand
CGTTGTCGAAACTGTCCCAGCTTTTCGCCGCTCGCGACGCCTTGTATCGGGAAGTGGCCAATTTTGTCGTGAATGAAGACCGGATGAGCGCGCAGGGAGTTCTCCAGCAACTGCTCAAGAAGCTGGCGGCGCGATGGAAGTCCTGACGTCCGGGCCAGGCTCAGTTCAGTCTCATCCGTGCGGTAACTCCGCTTGATATCATCTGAATCATGGAGTACAGGCAACATCGTTGCCTCAGGACGACGAGATGACACCGATTGCAATCGAAAGAAGAGCGCTTTTGATTGATACCAAGTTGCAGTCAAACCATCGTGATATGCCAAAAAAATGACCGAAATCTTGACACGTCGGACTTGAGTATCAACGGCCTATTGAGCGCAACTTGGGATGACGCGAAGCGGCGTGGCGAATCAGGTTTCAGGGATCGGAGTCATTCCCCTCGTCCGCTTGCGGAAGAAAGTACCCACCAAGACCATCGTCGGCTCCGCCGCCTACGCTGTTCCCTTTCCCCATTGTGGGGAAAGGGCGCCCGAAGGGCGGGAGAGGGCTGGCGGTTCCGTGGCAACAAGCGTTTGGACAAGCTGACCCGCCGCCCCCCATCCGCCTTTGGCACCTTCTCGGGGAGTTGCGGGCTTTCGGCGCCTTCTTCCCCAAGGGAGAAAGGAAGGAGAGTCGCGGACTTCGGTATTTTCTCTCCCGAGGGGAAGAAGGAAACAAAAGGGGATTCGAGCGCCCCACTTTTTGCGGGCGGTGTTTCAAACCAGAATTGGTTCTACAATCAAGGCCGTACCGGGAACGTCAAAGCCTTGCTCTTTCCAGAAACCGGAAATGCCATGAAAATCGCTTTCGACGGCGTTGCCCGGGCGATTGGCACCATGGCTTTGCACATGACGGCTATACGGACTATATATGATGGAATCGTTATACGATACCCGCGTCGTTCCGGTCAGGGACATGCCGGAGGACACCATCGGCCAAATGGCGTCGCTGTATCTGGACAATTTCGACGGTAGTTCCAGTGAAATCTTCCGCGAGGATCTCGCGGACAAGGATGAGTCGATTCTCCTTTACCATGACGAGGCGTTGATCGGATTCACCACCATGAAGGTGTTCGACGCGCCCTGGGGGGAGCGCCGGGTGCGCGTCGTTTACTCCGGCGACACCATCGTGGCGCAGGCGCACTGGGGGCAGCAGGCGCTCGCTTTCAGGTGGCTGTCGCGCATCGGGGAAATCGCGCGGGCGGCGTCCGGGTTGCCGCTCTTCTGGTTTCTCCTGGTCAAGGGACATCGCACTTTCAAGTACTTGTCCGTTTTCGGGAAATCGTTCTTTCCGCACTGGTCGGAATATCGCGCCGATCTGAAGGCGCTCGCGGACCGGCTGGCGTCGGCGAAGTTCGGCCGCCATTACGATCCGGCGTCGGGGCTGGTCAGATTTCCGGAATCGAGGGGCCATCTCAAGAGGGAGATCGCCGAGCCAAGCGCGGAGGAGATGAAGAAAATATCCACCCGGTTTTTCCTGGAAAGAAATCCCGATTACCGGCGCGGCCACGAACTGGTCTGCCTTTGCGAGCTGGAATCCGGCAACATGAAGCCGCTGGCCGCCCGCCTGTTCAACAAGACCGCGCATGCGGCCGGGCCATGAACGAGAATCCCTGGGATGCCCTCGACGGGATCGAGGCGGCCGGCGAGCAGCGCGGCTGGCTGTCGAAAACCCTGGCGCGCAACCGCGGCGCCGCTTACCTGAAGCGCTTTGGCGCGCCGCGAACGCTGGCCGCGTTTCGCCGCGACGTGCCCGTGGTGTCCTACGATGATTTGCTGCCCTGGCTGGAGCGCATGAAAGCCGGGGAATCCGACCTGCTTTTCGCCGGACGGCCGGTCGCTTACGAACGTACCGGCGGGAGCGCCGGCGGCGTCAAGCTGATTCCCTATTCCCGCGCGGGGCTGCTGGATTTCCAGCGCGACGTGGCGCCGTGGCTGGCGCGGACGGCGCGGCGTTATCGTCTGGCCGGCCGCGCCTACTTTTCGATCAGTCCCGCTTCCCGGCCGCCCGAATCCATCGGCGGCGTGCCGCTGGGATTGCCGGACACCGCCTATCTCGGCGAGCGCGCCGGCAGGGTGCTCGCGGCATGCACGGCGGTTCCCCTGGAGATTGGCGCCATTGCCGACCTTGCAAAATGGCGCCGGCAAACGCTCGCGCATCTGAAGGCGGCGAACGATCTGGAGCTGATTTCGGTCTGGAGCCCGACTTTTCTGCTGCGCTTGCTCGAAGAGATTCCCGACCCGCAAGCCTGCTGGCCGCGGCTGAAAGTCGTCAGTTGCTGGGCCTCGGGAACGGCCCGCCGTTTTGCCGACGAGCTCCGCGAACGCTTGCCGCGGGCCGATCTGCAAGCCAAGGGATTGATGTCCACCGAGGCCGTGGTCAGCGTTCCCGGCGACGACGGCAAGGCGCTCCCCGCGCGCCACGTTTTCGTCGAATACGCCGGGGAAGGACGCTTGTTCCTGGAGGAGGAATTGCGGCCCGGCGACGAATACGAAGCCGTCGTGACGACCGCCAGCGGCCTCTATCGCTACCGGACCGGGGACCGGGTGAGGTGCGAGGGGCGCGACCGCGAGGGGCGGGCCATTCTGGAATTCATCGGGCGGGACGGATTGACCTGCGATCTGGTCGGCGAAAAACTGACCGAAGCTTTCGTCTCGCGCTGCCTCCGTTCCATCCCCGGATTCTCGATGCTGCTGCCGGACCTTGCCCGCCCCGGCTACGCGCTGATCCACCGGGGAACAGGGATAGCCGGCGGCCCGCCGGCGCGGGCGGTCGAAGAAGCGCTTTGCGCCAACCCTCAATATGCCTACGCCCGCCGGCTCGGACAGCTCGCGCCGCTGCGGGCGGTGGCGCATCCCGATCCCTTCGCGCTGGTCGAACGCCGGATGCTGGAGCGCGGCGCCCGCCTGGGCGACGTCAAACCGCTGGCGCTGCGCCGCGAAGCGTTCTGGCTGCCGCTTTTCGAGTCTGCCCGCCGATGAAAATCGCCCTGATTTCGCCCAAAGGTCCGCTTTACCGCGCTCGCGGCGGCATTTTCAAGCGTTCGCTGCGCTACCAGCCGCTGACCCTGACCACCCTGGCGGCCCTGGTTCCGGCGGACTTGCGCGCGGACCTCCTGCTCCATGACGAAGGCGTGTCAGCCGTCCCGGACGAACTCGACGCCGATCTGGTGGGGCTGACGGTCATCACCGGAACCGCTTTGCGCGCCTACGAACTGGCGGACCGTTTCCGCGCGCGCGGGAAGACCGTCGTCCTGGGCGGTCCGCACGTCACGCTCCTGCCCGAGGAAGCGGCCGGGCACGCCGACGCCGTTTGCGTGGGCTACGCCGAGGATAGCTGGCCCGCGCTGTTGCGCGATTACGCCTCGGGCCGGCTCCGCCCGGCGTATTACCAGGCCCCGGATTTCTCGCTCGACCGCCGCGACATGCCCTATCCGCGCCGGGAACTGTTCGACGCCCGCCAATTCCTCACCCAGGCCGTTTTCGAGGCGACGCGATCCTGCGTCCATGACTGCGAATTCTGTGTCGCGCCCGCGGCCTGGGGGCGGCGGCAATACCGGAAGCCCGTCGACTGGGTGATCGAGGACATCCGGCGGGTCGGGCAAAGGAAAATCATCTTCGTCGACCTCAACCTGATTTCCGACCGCGATTACGCGCGCGCGCTCTTTTCCAGGCTGATTCCGCTGCGAGTGCAATGGTTCGGCCTGTCCACCGTGCTCATCGCCCACGACAGGGAACTCCTGGAACTGGCGGCGCGCAGCGGTTGCCGGGGTCTTCTGCTGGGGCTTGAAACGGTCGCCCCGCAAAGCCTCGGGGACGCCAGGAAGCGTTTCAACGCCTCGGTGGGTTTCAAGGATTTCATCGGCGAGCTGCACCGGCTGGGCATCGCCGTCCAGGGCTGCTTCGTTTTCGGGCTGGACCACGACACGCCGGAAGTGTTCGACGCGACGGTCGATTTCGCCATCGACGCCGGCATCGATCTGCCGCGCTTCGCGGTGCTCACGCCTTTCCCCGGAACGCCGCTGTTCCGCCGCCTGGAGACGGAGGGCCGCATCCTGACGCGCGACTGGAGCCTCTACGACGGGCAGCACGTCGTCTTCCAGCCGCGCGCGATGTCGCCGCGCGAATTGGCGGAAGGCCACGAGCGGGCCTGGAAAAAGGTCTATCGCTGGCCATCGATCGCCAGACGCCTGTGGGCGGCCCGCAACTTCGATCCGCTGGCGCTGACCGCCAATCTCGGCTACCGCTTCTACGCGCGCAACCTGCATCGCTTCTACACCTGCGACTGGCCGATCCAGGCGCTTCCGCCCAGGCCGGGAAGCACCGGCGCGCTTTCCGGAACGGCGCGGCGAAGCGTATGCGGATAACCCTGGTGCAGCCGGCCATCGGCCACCGGCTCGGCGAGTCCTACATCCGTTCCTGGCAGATGGAGCCGCTGCCGATCGCCACGCTGGCGGGACTGACGCCCAAGGGGGTGGAATTGCGCTTCCATGACGACCGGATGGAAGCCATCCCCTACGACGAGCCCGCCGATGCCGTGGCCATGCCGGTCGAAACCTACACCGCCCGGCGGGCCTACCAGATCGCCGGGCACTACCGCCGGCGCGGCGTCCCGGTCGTTCTCGGCGGCTTTCATCCGACCCTGATGCCGGACGAGGCTTCCCGCTTCGCCGACGCGATCGTCACCGGCGAGGCGGAAGCGGTGTGGCCGGCGCTGGTCGACGATCTCGCCCGCGGCGCCCTGAAGCCCTGCTATCACGGCGAACGCACCGACCTCGCCGGCATCGCCGTCGACCGCCGCCTGTTCCACGGCAAGCGCTACCTGCCGATCGGCCTGGTGGAAACCGGCCGCGGCTGCCGCTTCCGCTGCGAATTCTGCGCCGTCCAGACCTTCTTCCAGCGCAGCTACCGCGCCCGCCCGGCCGGCGACGTGATCCGGGAACTGAAGAGCCTGCGCCGCGATAAAAAGCTGTTCTTCTTCGTCGACGACAACTTCGCCGGCGACCTCCGGGCCGGCCGCGAATTGCTGCCGGAACTCGAAGCGCTGAAACTGCGCTGGATCACCCAGATGAGCATCCACGCGGCTCACGACGAGGACTTCGTGCGCCAGCTCGCCCGCGGCGGCTGCCGCGGCGTGCTCATCGGCTTCGAGTCGATGAACGAAGCGAACCTCCGCCGGATGAACAAGCGCTTCAACACCATGAAGCGCGGTTACGCGGGCGCCCTGGAAATCCTGCGCCGGCACGGCATCGGCGTCTACGGAACCTTCGTTTTCGGTTACGACCACGACACTCCGGATTCCTTCGCCGAGGCCGTCGAGTTTGCCCAGGCGCAGAAAATGTACCTCGCCGCCTTCAACCACCTGACGCCCTTCCCCGGCACGCCGCTCTACCGGCGGCTGCGGGACGAGGGCCGCCTGCGCTTCGACGCCTGGTGGCTGGACGCCCGCTACCGTTACAATGACCTGCCCTTCGTTCCCAGGAACATGACTTCGGAAGCCGTGACCCAGGGCTGCGTCGAAGCGCGCCGGCGTTTCTACGCCTGGCCCGCCATCCTCCAGCGCAGCCTCGGCAACCGCGGCGACGGGTTCATGTTCCGCAATTTCTTTCCGATCAACGCGCTGCACCGGAGCGAAATTTCCCTGCGCAACGGCTATCCGCTGGGCGACGAAGCCGAATTCGCCGCGAGCACGCCCTGACCACACTGACCATCCTGACCACACCATGAGCACGCCATGACCACTTTTACCCTGGCCGGACCCGACGACGATGAAACCCTGCGCGCCCTGCTGCGCGACAATCCCATGTCTTCGTGGGTGAGCATGGTCGCCACCCGCGAGCCTTCCTTCTTCGCCGGAACGGACCGTTTCGGGCGCGACTGGGCGGTCATCGCGCGCCAGGACGGCGAAGCGCTCGGGATGTACACGTGTTCCGAGCAGCCGGTACACCTGAACGGCCGCGCCAGCGAACTGGGCTACCTGGGCGGCCTGCGCGTCGCCCCGCGCCACCGGCATCGTTTGCGCATTCTCCGGGACGGCTACGCTTCGCTTCGCCGCTTCTCGCCAAAACGCCGGCCCGAATTCTGGTACACCGCCATCGCCACCGAGAACACGCCGGCCCGCCGCTTGCTGGAAGCCAATCTTCACGGCATGCCGCGCTACCGGCCGGTCAACGACCTCTTCACCCTGGCGCTGCCCGCGGCGAGGGGCCGGCGGCGCGGCTGGTGGCGCGCCGCCGGCCCCGGCGAGATGGCCGGCCTGTGCCGCTTTTACAACCGCCACGCCCGGCGTCATCAATTCTCCCCGGTCCTGACGCCGGAACGCGCGGCGCGCACCGGGGCGCTCTTCCACGTCCTCGACGGCAACGCCGGAGTACAGGCCAGCATGGCGCTCTGGAACCAGCAACATTACAAACAGGTGGCCGCCAGCGCCTACCGGCCGCCGCTGGGAACCCTGCTGCCGCTCTACAACCTTTACGCGCGCCTGGCGAGGCGGCCGCTCCTGCCGCCGGTGGGGCAAACGCTCGACCAGACCTGGCTGGCCTTCCTGGCCGTGGCGCCCGGAATGGAAAACGAAGCCTTCCCGCTGCTCGAAGACGCCCTGGCGATCTGCCCGACCGCCGTGCTGACGCTCGGGCTGCACGCCGGCCACGCCTGGCTCGGCCCGCTGGCGCGGCCGTTTTGCGCGGCGGTCTACCGGACCTGCATCTATACGGTCGATTTCGGCGAAGCCGCCGAACTGGACGGGCGTCCGGCGCAGCCCGAGGCGGCGCTGCTATGAAGATCGCGCTCATCCAGCCGAACATGGGCGACTACCGTTCCAGCGACGCCATGTCGCCGCTGGCGATGGGCATCCTGGCCGCGCGTTCGAGCCCGCATCGGGTCGTTTTTTACGACGAGAAGGTCGAGACGATTCCGGAAACCATCGACGCCGACCTGGTCGCCTTCAGTGTCGAGACGTTTACCGCCCGCCGCGCCTACCAACTGGCCGACCGCTTCCGCCGCCAGGGCAAGCACGTCGTCATGGGCGGGCATCACCCGACCTTCCTGCCGGACGAAGCCCTGGAACACGCCGACGCGGTGGTGACCGGCGACGCCGAGGGACGCTGGGAGCAACTGCTCTCCGACGCCGAAGCCGGACGCCTGGCGCGCATCTACCAGGGAAACAATGACGCTCCGCTCGACGATTACCGAATCGATCGTTCCATCTTCGCCGGCAAATCCTACGCGCCGATGGAACTGATCCAGTACGGCCGCGGCTGCCGGTTTGCCTGCGAGTTTTGCTCGATCCACGGCTTCTACGGCGCCAAGGTGCGATTCCGCCCGCTGGCGGATCTTCGGCGCGAGCTTGAAACGGTCGATCCGAGGCGGCTGCTGTTCTTCGTCGACGACAACCTGTTCAACAACGAACAGCACCTCGATGCCTTGCTGGCCGTCATCAAGCCGTCCGGCCTGCGCTGGTCGTGCCAGGTCAGCATCGACCTGGCGCGCAACGGCGCGACGCTGGACCGGATGGCCGACGCCGGCTGCCGCTACGTGCTCATCGGATTCGAAAGCCTGGAGCCTGGAAATCTCCAGCAGATGAAGAAGAACTGGAACAAGGTCGCGGGCGGCTACATGGAAGTCGCGCGCGCGATACACCAGCGCGGCATCGGCATCTACGGCACCTTCGTCTTCGGCTACGACCACGACACGCCGGACACCATTCGCCGCAGCCTCGATTTCGCGCTGGAGGCGCGGCTCGAAATCAGCAACTTCAATCCGCTGACGCCGACACCGGGCTCCGGCCTTTACAAGCGGCTCCAGGACGAACGGCGCCTGCTTTTCCCGAAGTGGTGGCTGGACCCGGATTACCAGTACGGCGATCCGATCTTCGCGCCGCGCGCGATGACGCCCGAGGCCCTGGCCGAGGGATGCTTCGAAGCGAAGCGGCAATTCTATGCCTGGTCTTCGATCGCCAGACGCATCCTCGACAGCGACACGCGCTTTTCCTGGTTCGGCGTGTCCAGAGTCGCCATCGCCAACCTCATTTCCCGCCGCGAGGTCCATCGCAAGCAAGGGCGCGCGCTTGGCGGCTAG
>JAISNE010000408.1 GCA_031276375.1 Accumulibacter sp. | reverse complement strand
TGTTGGAGAAATGGCTGGAAGACAACAACGAAAAGACCAGCGCCGACGATCTCTACGAATGGCTGGACGCGCAACGGCAGGACGTCGAAGTCGGGGTTGAAGTCGCCTGACGCGCTGGGTTCATGTGAAATACAGTTGCGGGAATGGTTTGTCGAGCGGCTCAAGGATTCTGTGATCTGGCGTTCGATTTCGTGATCGACGGCAAGATGCCAAAAAAATCCCGGGCGGTGACGATGCCGAACTACACGCATCAGACGGGCGTCTACCTCACTCGCCCCGGCGTTAAATCGATGTACAATCGAAAACTCCGGCCGCGCTCGGACACGTTCCAGGCGACGAGCGTGGTCGATCCGTTCTGCGGCCTGGAAAAATAATCGAAAGGGATAACATGGTCGGCAAACACTACGGCTGGCATAAACGCTGGCAATTGTCGGCAGACGGCAAGACCGCGACGCATGAGTGCGGCTTCGCCGCGTGGCTTCTTGACCGCGCGGACGATGGCGCAACTGACGGCACGGTTTTCCTTGCCGCAGTTGATCTGCCGGACGGGAAACGGCGGGTCGTCACAACACGCGCGCGCGTGACCGACGCCATCGCCGCGCTCACGCCGAAACACGGCGGCGGCAACGCGCCGCTCATGGTCGAGCGGCTGGGAAGAGAAGCGCCGCGGATATTTGAATTTGCCGCGATGAAATCCGCGTCACAGAAAACCCGCCGCGCGCCGGTCTAAGTGTGCGCGGCATCTTGCCGACACGCTTCCCCCTGACGTTTCCCCTTGCCTGCCGCCAGAATGGGCGGCATGGACATTTCACAAAATCTTCGCCGCGCCGCCGCGATCCTTGCCGTATCCGGCGCGGGGTTTGCCGCTTATCTGGGTTTCGAGGGCTACTCGGAGACCGCCGTGGCACCGGTCAAGGGCGACGTGCCGACCTACGGCTTTGGCACGACCAGGGGGCCTGACCTTGCGCCCTTGAAAGGCGGCGAACAGATCGCCCCGGAAGCCGCCGTCCGGCTCGCCTTCCGCGACCTGAAACGGCACGAGGACAATCTGAAGCAATGCCTTGGCGGCGCTGACCTCTTCCAGCACGAATACGACGCTTTCCTTAGCCTGGATACCAACACCGGCGGCGTCTGCGCTTCCTCCATCCCGGATAAATTGAAGGCGGGCGACTACGCGGCGGCCTGCAAGACCATCCTCGATTTCGACGGCTTTTGCACAAAGCCCAAGATCACGAACGCCGCCGGGAAGAAGGTTTGCCCGCCAGGGGCAAGGATCGTGTTGCCCGGCCTCGTCCGGCGGCGCAACGCCGAATACCGGCTGTGCGCGGAAGGGGTGTATCCCGATGGACTTTGACCTGACGCCGTTGCCTGCGGATCGCGTCACCGAAGCCTTGTTGCTCGCGCGCGGGCATATCGCTGGCAACGTGAGGGAAGCTGCTTTGCGCGCCGATCATCTCAAAGCCGCGCTGCGCTATCTCGACATCGCCATCGAATCCCTGCGGCATGAGGAGGATGGCGATGCTTGACTGGCTCATCGCGCGGATCGGCATCAATAGTCTTGCCATTGCCTTTGCCCTGGGCACGCTCTTCTTCGGCGCGGGGGCAGGCTGGACGATCAACGACTGGTGGTGGGAGGCGAAATGGGGCAGGCGCGAGGCGGAAGTCGCGCAATCCATAAACGCCACGCACCAGGCTGTGGTTGCCGCGCTGGAGAAGGCCCGCGCCGTGGAAGCGGCGGGCGAGGCAGCAGCGCAAAGACAGATCGCGCTGGAAGCGCAAAACGCAAAACTCGGAAAGGAAAAGGATGATGCCCTTCGCAAACTCACCACGGGCCGCGCTTGTCTTGACGCTCCTGTTGTCGGCCTGCTCAACGCTGACGCCTTCGCCGCCAACGGCCCCGGCCTGCGCCCGCCCGCCGGCGGCGTTGCTCGCGCCGCTGCCGGATTTGCCAGCGATACCGATGTCGCGCTCTGGGCCAGAAATGCCCGCGATCAATACGACCGCTGCCGAGGACGCATCGACGCCCTGAACGCTTTCTACCACTCCCTTGAGGAAAAATGACATGAGCACCTTTGTTGCCTTCATCGCCGGTCTCCTGATCGGCTTCTCCCTTGGCGCGGCGCTTGTCGCCTGGGCCTTTGCCGATGAAATCCGGGGCGCGATCCGCGACGGCCTCACCCGGCGGCTTGCCGAAACAAGCGCGAAAGGCCAGGACGAAACCCTGGACGCCAACCCGGACGAAGGCCCGGCATGAGCATCGAGATACAACTCTGGCATCTGGTTTCGCTGTTGCTCTCGTTTTTCGGGGCGGCGTTTACCGGCGCGAAAATCCTTGCCGGTCAGTTTGAAAAGCGGCTGGGCGAGCGTTTCGACACGCAGGAAAAACGCCTGTGCAATATTGGCGACACGCTAAAAAGCGAGGCGGCGGAATGGAAGCGGGTGGAACGCGAACTGATGAACCTGAAGGCGGATATTCCCGTCCAGTATGTGCGCCGCGAGGACTACATTCGCGGCCAGAGCGTGCTGGAGGCCAAGCTGGACGCTTTGTACGAAAAAATCGGCGGCATACCGGGCAAAGGAGCGCGACATGACTGACCTGGCACGAATCCGGCGCGAATCCATGCGCTGGAACCTGTTGAACACCCTGAACAAGGCGCGGCCCTATACGACAAACGAGACGTTCCTGCTTGACGTCATGCGCGCGATCTACCCTGACGCGACGGGGCTGGAAATACGCCGGGAACTGGATTACCTGGCCGACCGGCAATTGCTGGCGATCAACAAGACGCCAGGCGGCGCGTGGTTTGCCGACCTGACGCGCACGGGCGTTGACCTTGCGGAATACACGGTGGTCTGCGAGCCGGGCATTGCCCGCCCGGAAAAATACTGGAGCGAATGAGGTGGGCAGGAAGACCAGCATCGACGGCTTGCCCGCAGAGGTTCGGCGTTATCTGGAACAGGCGCTCTCCGACGCCAATTTCACGGGCTACAAGGCGCTCGAACAAGTGTTGCGTGAAAAAGGCTTTGTCATTTCACGGTCGGCGATCCACCGCTACGGGCAGAAGATGGAGCGGCGCTTCCAGGCGATTCGCGCCAGCACGGAAGCGGCAAGGATGCTGACCGAGGGCGCGCCCGACGACCAGGACGCACGCTCGGAAGGCATCATCGCCCTGGTGCAGTCGGAGTTGTTCCATTGCATCAGCGACTTGATGGACGCGGGCGATGGCGAAATGAGCAAGCCGGAACGCATCGAACTCCTCTCTTCCGCCGCGAAGAACATCGCCACCCTGGCGCGCGCGAGCGTAAACCAAAAGCGATTCCGTCTGGATGTGCAGGCGGAAATCGAGGCGGCGGCGCGGGAAAAACTGGTCGAGGAACAAAAGGCGAAACTCTCTGACCTGGGGGCCTCCGGCGCGGTGCCGATGGAAGTCCTGCAAAAGGTCATCAAGGCGGCATACGACTTGTGAACCGAGGAAGCCAAGAATGCAAGCGCCCTACACCAATCACGCGATTTCCGCCTGTCACCTCGCCAATTTCAAGGCCGAGGCGAAGAAGGCCGCGAGCGAATCCGAATTGAAGCGCATCGCGGAAAAACACGCGCTCTATTTCGTGAAAAAGGATGCCGACGAAGCGCGGCGCGTCTATGCGCAATACGCAAGACGGATCAGGGGCGCGGCATGACGGAAATCCTCTCCCCGGCGCTCACCCTCTACGCCTATCAGCGGCGATGGATTACCGATGACGCGCGTTTCAAGATCGCCATGTTCTCCCGCCAGTGCGGGAAAACTTTTACATCCACGCTGGAAATCGCACTGGATGCCGTCTATGCCGAAATGGCGGGG
>JAISNE010000380.1 GCA_031276375.1 Accumulibacter sp. | reverse complement strand
GGAATCGAGACCGGCGCCGCGATTGTTCAACAAAAGGAGGAGCGTTCGATGAAAGACCTGATATCCAATCAACTGGTGCGTTACCTTGAAGCGCGGGGCGTGGAGCACATTTTCGGCCTGTGCGGGCATACCAACATTGCCTTCCTGGCGGCGCTGGAGAAAAGCGCCAGGATCAAGTTCGTGAATACCCGCCACGAGCAGATCGCCGCGCACATGGCCGACGGCTATGCGCGCGCCACCGGCAAGGCCGCCGTGCTGCTCACCCACCTCTCGCCGGGCCTGACCAACGCCTGCACCGGCGTGGCCAACGCCTCGCTCGACTCGATTCCGCTGGTGGTCATCGCCGGCGACGTGCCGACCCACTACTACGGCAAGCATCCGCACCAGGAAGTCAACATGCACGCCGACGCCTCGCAATGCGAGATTTACCGTCCCTTCTGCAAACGCGTCTGGCGCGTCGATTCCGCGCACCTCTTCCCCGAAATCATCGAGAAGGCTTTCATCCTGGCCGAAAGCGGCCGGCCCGGCGCGGTGCTCGTCGACGTCCCGATGGACATCTTCTCCAGGGAAATCGACGTTGAACTGTTCGACCGCGTGCTGAAGAACACCCGCCAACTGGTCAAGCCGTCGATGGACGACGGCACCGCCGAAAAGATCGTCCGGCAACTGCTCGCCGCCAGGACACCGCTCCTCTACGCCGGCGGCGGCGTCCTGCTGGCCGGCGCCGCGGCCGAACTGCGGGCATTCGCCGAACACCTGCAACTGCCGGTGGCGCACACGCTGATGGGCAAGGGCGCGCTGCCCGACGACCATCCGCTGATTCTCGGCATGACCGGATTCTGGGGCACCAGATTCATCAACGAAAAATGCAAGGCGGCCGACTGGATCGTCGGCCTGGGCACCCGCTTCGCCGAAGCCGATTGCAGTTCGTGGGAAGCCGAATACACCTTCAATTTCCCGCCGACGCAGCTCATCCACATCGACATCGACCCGGCGGAGATCGGCCGCAACTACCCGGCGGCCATCGGCGCCGTCGCCGACCTGAAGCAAGCCTTGACGGCGCTCTTGCGCGCCGCCAGAAAAGTATGCCCGCAAGGGGTCGAGCGTCCGCGACTGATCGCCGAAATGGCCGCCAACCGCGCGTCCTTCGCCGAGAGCAACAGAGAATGGGAGGAAAGCGACGCCTTTCCGATGACGCCGCAGCGCATCCTCGCCGATCTGCGCCGCGCGCTGCCACGCGACTCGTACATCTGCACCGACGTGGGCTGGAACAAGAACGGCCTGGCCCAGCAATATCCGGTCTATGAACCGGGCAGCATTTTCACTCCCGGCGGTTTCGCCACCATGGGCTTCGGCTCGCCGGCGGCGGTCGGCGCCAAGATCGCCCTGAAGGACAAGGTCGTGGTGGCCCTGGTCGGCGACGGCGGCTGGGGACAGAACCCGGCGGTGCTGGCCACGGCCAGGGAAAACCACGTTCCGGTGATCTGGGTCATCATGAACAACCACGCCTTCGGCACCATCGCCGGGCTGGAGAAGGCGCACTTCGACACCACCTTCGCCACCGTCTTCGAAGTCGACGGCCAAACCTGGTCGCCCGACTACGCCGCGATCGCCCGCGCCTACGGCATCGAGGGCATCACCGTCAACGCCGCCGGAGAACTCCTGCCGGCCCTGCGAAAAGCGATTGCCCTGAAGCAGCCGGTAGTCATCGACGTGTATATGAAGAACATCCCGACGCCGACCGCCGGGCACTGGAACATCATGGACATCTACTCGTCGGGCAGGAAAGTGCACCACGTGGCGACGGACGAATGAGCGCCGATCCGCGGCAAGGGTTTGTCGTGGGGGAACGGTCCCGGCGTCATGGCAACCCGCCGCCCGCGGCGGGAAAAGCCGGGACCGTGTTTTTCATCGAGCGGCACGGGACGAACCGGGCGTCCGTCGCCAAACGCGCGGCGCGCGGGGATTTTTTTGGGAGGAAATGAGATGGCACTGGAATATTCACTGGCTCACCTGACGGTCATGGGGTGTCCGACGCCCGAACTGGTCTATGTCGCCGCGCGCGCCGGCTACGATTACGTCAGCCCGCGGCTGATCTACATGGGACTGCCCGGCGAACCCAACTACGCGCTGGCCGAAAACCCGGAAATGCTGCGCGCCACCCAGCGCGCGCTGGCGCACACCGGCATGAAGGTGCATGACATCGAACTGGCGCGCGTGTACGACGACATGCATCCCACAAAATACCTGCCGGCCATGGAAGTGGCCGCGGAACTGGGCGCCAGGGCCGTGCTGTCGTCCATCTGGACGCCAAACCGCGATTACGCGATCGAGAAGTTCGGGCAGATCTGCGATCTGGCCAAGCCGTTCGGTCTGTTCGTCGGTCTCGAATACGTCCCGATCGCCAGCGTCAAGAACCTGGCCGAAACCGTCGACGTGCTGCGCGCCGCCGACCGCCCGAACGCCGGCCTGATGCTCGACGTGCACCACTTCCACCGCGCGCACGACAAGCTGGAAGACCTGGACGGGCTGCCGAAGGAATGGTTCCGCTTCGGCCACCTGTGCGACGCGCAGGGCGAGATTCCGGCCGACCGCGCGGAAATGACCCGCATCCTGCGCGAAGAGCGGCTCTACGTCGGCGAGGGCGGCGTGCCGATCGCCGACATTTTCAATCGCCTGCCGAAAATGGTGTATTCGATCGAATTGCCGCATCTGGCCCGCGCCAAGGAATTCGGCTACGCCGAGCACGCCTTCCGCTGTCTCGAATCGGCCAAGGACTACATGGCGCGGAA
>JAISNE010000346.1 GCA_031276375.1 Accumulibacter sp. | reverse complement strand
ATGGGCGTGGTGATCGGCGAAACGGCGGCGATCGGCGATGACGTGACCTTGTATCACGGGGTCACGCTCGGCGGCACTTCGTGGAACAAGGGCAAGCGTCATCCGACGCTGGAAAGCGGCGTGGTCGTCGGCGCCGGGGCCAAGGTGCTCGGACCGGTCACGGTGGGCGCCAACGCCAAGGTCGGTTCCAATGCCGTGGTGGTGAAGGACGTGCCGCCGGGGACGACCGCGGTCGGCAATCCGGCTCGCGTCATCGATGGGGAACAGGCGCAAAAGCGCGAGGAGAAGGCCGGGCAGATGGGCTTTTCGGCGTATGCCTTGTCGGCCAATCTGGACGATCCCTTGTCCAAGGCCATTCACGGTCTGCTCGATCATGCGGTGGAGACCGACCGGCGTATCGAGGCGCTGCTCAGGAAGCTCGAATCGACCGGCGTCAGCGTCGAGGACGAATTGGCGACGGCGGACAAGTTCGATCCGAAATACCTGGGCAGGATCGTAGACTGATGTTGACCGATCGGGGGAACTTGCCAATGGTTGACAAAACTAATCGGGGATCAAAACGGATATCGATGGAGGCGCCATGCGACTGACGACCAAGGGACGTTTCGCCGTGACGGCCATGACCGATCTGGCGCTGAACGGCGGCGCGGGGCCGGTGACGCTGGCCGGGATCAGCGACCGGCAGCGGATCTCCCTTTCGTATCTCGAACAGTTGTTCGGCAAGCTGCGGCGGCACAAGCTGGTTGACAGCGTGCGCGGGCCTGGCGGCGGCTACTCGCTGGCGCGGCCGATGGAACGGATTTCGGTGGCCGACATCGTGCGCGCGGTGGATGAGGCGCTGGATGCGACGCAATGCGGCGGCATCGAGAATTGCAGGGACGAGAAACGCTGCCTGACCCATGAATTGTGGACGACCCTGAATTTCAAGATGTATGAATACCTGGCGTCGGTGAGCCTGTCCGATCTCGTCCGGAAACAGCGGAAAAATCCCGGCGCCGTCGTCTTGCTCAAGGATGCGCGCCTTCGCGGGCCGCGGGCGCGCGGGCGCGCGTTGTCGGCGCTGGTCTGAGCAAAATGGCGGCGACGGTCTATTTCGATCACAACGCGACGACGCCGGTCGATCCCGTTGTGCTGGAGGCGATGCTGCCGTGGCTTTCGGGGCGGTTCGGCAACGCCTCCAGCCGGCACGAACTTGGCCGGGCGGCGCGCCAGGCGGTCGACGAGGCGCGTTACAAGGTGGCGGCGGCGGTTGGCGCGCATGTCACCGAAGTCGTCTTCACCAGTGGTGGATCGGAAGCAAACAACCTGTTCATCAAGGGCGCGGCGGCCGCGCTGAAGCCCGGTGTGCTGGCGGTCAGCGCCGTCGAGCATCCGTCGGTGATCAAACCGGCGGAACAACTGGCGCGGCGCGGCTGGCAACCGATCCGCCTGGCCGTCGATGGCGAGGGGCGCGTCGACGAGGCGGCTTATCGGCAAGCCTTGTCGCTGAAACCGAAACTGGCGTCGGTCATGCTGGCCAACAACGAGACCGGGGTGTTGCAGGACGTGGCGGCGCTGGCGGATACGGCCCGGGATTCCGGGACCGTTTTCCATACCGACGGCGTGCAGGCGCTGGGCAAGATGCCGCTCGATTTCCGCGCGCTGAATGCCTGCGGCGTCCATGCGCTGACCTTGTCGGCGCACAAGCTCGGCGGCCCGAAGGGCGCGGGCGCGCTGGTGCTGGACAAGGGCATCGGGATCGAGGCGCTGGTCGCCGGCGGCGGACAGGAACGCGGTTTGCGCTCGGGCACCGAAAACGTCGCGGCGATCGTCGGGTTTGGCGCGGCGTGCGAACTGGCGACGCGGCGGCTGGCGGACCGGGCCGTCCTGCTGGGCGCCTTGCGCCAGCGGCTGGAAGACGGTTTGCGCGCGCAGGGGGCGATACTTTTCGGCGGCGGCGCGCGGCGCCTGCCGAACACGGTCTCTTTCGCGATCTCCGGATTCGATGGCGAAACCCTGATCGCGCATCTGGATCGCGCCGGTTTTGCCCTGGCCAGCGGCGCCGCGTGTTCGAGCGCCAATCCGCATCCGTCGCACGTGCTCGCGGCCATGGGCGTGCCCGACGGCCTGGCGCGCGGGGCGGTGCGGATGAGCCTCGGGACGGGCAATACGCAAGAAGAGATCGACGCCTTTCTGGTGGCCTTGCGCGACACGGCGGCGAAATTGCAACGACTGACGGCGTTTGCCGTCGTACCGACAACCCTTGAAACGGAGTGAAGGAAAATGCTGAAACTGCCGATCTACCTGGATAACTCGGCGACCACGCCGGTCGACCCGCGCGTGGCGGAAAAAATGATTCCCTACCTCACCGAGAAATTCGGCAACCCGGCGTCGCGTTCGCATGCCTATGGCTGGGAGGCCGAGGCGGCGGTGGAGGAGGCCCGCGCGGAAGTCGCCCGTCTGGTCAATGCCGACCCCAGGGAGATCATCTGGACCTCGGGCGCGACGGAGTCCGACAACCTGGCCATCAAGGGCGCGGCGCATTTCCATTCGGGCCGGGGCAAACACCTCATTACCGTGAAGACCGAGCACAAGGCGGTGCTGGACAGTTGCCGCGAACTCGAACGGCAAGGCTTCGAGGTGACTTATCTCGACGTGCTGGAGAACGGCCTGATCGACCTGGAGGTTTTCAAGGCGGCGCTGCGGCCGGACACCATTCTGGTTTCGGTGATGTACGTCAATAACGAGATCGGCGTCATCCAGCCGATCGCGGAAATCGGCGAGATTTGCCGCGACAGGGGCATCGTCTTTCACGTGGACGCCACGCAGGCGCCCGGCAAGGTCGCCATCGATCTTTCCACCCTCAAGATCGACCTGATGTCGGTCACGGCGCACAAGGTCTACGGCCCCAAGGGCATCGGCGCGCTGTACGCGCGCCGCAAGCCGCGCGCGCGCATCGAGGCGCAGATGCACGGCGGCGGACACGAGCGCGGCTTGCGTTCCGGCACGCTGCCGGTGCACCAGATCGTCGGCATGGGCGAAGCCTTCCGCCTGGCGCGCGAGGAAATGGGCGTCGAGAACGAGCGCATCCGCGGGCTGCGCGACCGTCTGCTCGACGGGATTTCGGGCATCGAGCACGTCTATGTCAACGGTGACATGGAGCAGCGCGTTCCGCACAACCTGAACGTCAGCTTCGCCTATGTCGAAGGCGAATCGATGCTCATGGCGATCAAGGATCTGGCGGTTTCCTCGGGATCGGCTTGTACCTCGGCCTCGCTTGAGCCATCCTACGTGCTGCGCGCCCTCGGGCGCGACGACGAGCTGGCGCACAGTTCGATCCGCTTCACGATCGGGCGTTTCAACACGGAAGAAGAGATCGATTTCGCGGTGAAGCTGTTGCGCGAAAAGATCGGCAAGCTGCGCGAGCTGTCTCCATTGTGGGAAATGGTGCAGGAAGGCATCGATCTGAATACGGTACAGTGGGCGGCGCATTGACTGGAACTGGAAAAACGGGAGCAAGGCCATGGCGTATAGCGAAAAAGTGCTCGATCATTACGAGAATCCGCGCAACGTGGGTTCGTTCGGCAAGGACGAGGAGGGCGTGGCGACGGGCATGGTCGGCGCCCCGGCGTGCGGCGACGTGATGAAATTGCAGATCAAGGTGGGCAAGGACGGGGTGATCGAGGACGCCAAATTCAAGACCTACGGCTGCGGTTCGGCCATTGCCTCGTCGTCGCTGGTGACCGAATGGGTCAAGGGCAAGACGCTGGATCAGGCGCTGGAAATCAAGAATACCCAGATTGCCGAGGAACTGGCGCTGCCTCCGGTCAAGATTCATTGTTCGATTCTGGCGGAGGACGCCATCAAGGCGGCGGTCGCCGATTACTGGAAAAAACAGGGCGGCGGTTGAGCCGCCCTGTTTGTGGAAAAGCGGAAGATATTGGCGAAGGAGGAACGCAAAATGGCGGTGACGCTGACCGAAAACGCGGCAAGGCATGTTGCGAGATACCTGCAAAAGCGCGGCAAGGGCATCGGCCTGCGCCTGGGCGTGCGCACCAGCGGATGTTCGGGCGTGGCGTACAAACTGGAGTTCGCCGATGAGGCGGCGCCGGACGACGTGGAGTTCGAATCGCATGGCGTCAAGGTGCTGGTCGATACCAGGAGCTTGCCGTATCTCGACGGAACGGAACTCGATTACACGCGCGAAGGTTTGAACGAAGGATTCAAATTCAACAACCCGAACGTCAAGGATGCCTGTGGCTGCGGCGAAAGTTTCAGTGTCTGATGCGGCCGGGAAAAGGCGGTGACGTGGCTTTCGCGCCGGACGAAATCGATTTCGGGTCCGATCATTTCACGCTGTTCGGGCTGGCTCCGTTTTTCCGGATCGATTCGCTGGCGCTGGACAAGCGTTTCAGGGAACTCCTGACGCGGGTGCATCCGGACCGTTTCACGCAGGCCGGAGAATCCGAGCGGCGCGTCTCGCTGCAATGGTCGACGCGGATCAACGAAGCCTACCAGACCCTGAAGAACCCCCTGACCCGCGCGCGCTATCTGCTCGACCGGGCCGGGCGGGGCGTGGACCAGGGGAACAACACGGCCATGCCGCCCGAGTTCCTGATGGAACAGATGGAATGGCGCGAGGCGGTCGCCGAAGCGAGGACCGCGCGCGAAACCGCCGAACTGGAACAGTTGCACCACCGCGTCAAGCAGCGGATGAACAAGGGCTACGATCAGTTGGCCGAACTCATCGACGACAAGCGCGATTACGCGGCGGCGGCCGATCGTGTCCGGCGCTTGATGTTTCTCGAAAAATTGCTGTACGAAATCGACGACGGAATGGCGGCGCTGGAAGAGTGAGGTCGAGCGTGAAAAATTGGCTTGGGGCAAAATACCATGAAAGATCATTACGATTTCAACAAAGGAATGCGCGGCGAATTTTATCGGCCCAATGCCGCCTTCCGGCTACCGGTGTTCTCGATGAATCCGTGCAGTCCTGTTTGACGACCCAGGCCAATGCCAAAGGAGTCGAACTCTCAGATCTGGTCAATGACCTGCTCCGCGGAGAGATCGAGATTGAAGTCGGATTATCCGCAAACGCGGACCAGACTCTGACCATCTTCTCGAAAACGAAAATGACCTTGACCCCAAGGCAGATGGATTACGTGCATTTCAATCCGGTCGGACATGGGTACGTGAAGCGGGCATTCTTAATGCAGTCATTATGATACCATAGGGAGATAAATCATTGCACACCAGTTCGATGCTTCGTATGGAATGGTTCAGGGATAATTTTTTGTTATCTCGAGCCTCTTGCAAAAGTCAGTGCGATCTCATAATTCACCACTGTGGAGGACAAAACGGCGAGTATGATTCCCTCTCGGCGCGATTGCCGTCGCCCCCTGCGAACACTCAACTGCTGATATTGGATGTCGGAAGTCAATGTGTACCCGGCCAGTCAGATACATATAAAACACTGTTTGACGGGCCACAATTCAAATATGTCGGCGTTGATATGATAGATGGACATAACGTCGATATTGTTGTGGAAAATGCGTACCAATGGAATGAAATAGAGGATAACTATTGCGATGTGCTGATAAGTGGACAAGTGCTCGAACATGTCGAGTTCCCATGGTTTACTATTACAGAAATGGCAAGGGTAGTAAAACCGGGCGGATTGATCTGTATTATAGTGCCAAGCATGCAAAGTCTGCACCGTTATCCGGTAAATTGCCAGAATTATTTTTGCGACGGCGTTATTGCATTGGCAAAATATGCCTGCCTAGAAATAATTCATGCTTCAACAAATTATGCGCCATTTGGAGCAACCCGGGAATGGTATAATGATAATGTGCAAGATACGATTCTCGTTGCAAAAAAGCCTGATACCTGGAAAAAGGATGGTTTTGATAAATTAAGCTACAAACTCGAACCGGCAGACTTGGAAATAATGGCTACCGGTCTTGTTCCAATAGAAAAACAAAAATGGTTCAAATCATACAGAATGAGACGTAAAATAAAAAAATATACACGAATTATATTTTTTCCAATTACTTTTATATGTTGGATATGTAAAATGGTACATAGAAAGATTTCAAGGAACCATTGAATGAATACAGGAAATATGGCATTCGATGGTTCTCCGTAGCCAATTTTTTTGACTGATCTCCATGGCCCTCCTGCAAATTGCCGAACCCGGCGAATCCGCCGCGCCGCACCAGCACAAGCTGGCCGTCGGCATCGATCTCGGAACGACCAACTCGCTTGTCGCCACCGTGCGCAGCGGCCTGGCGGTGGTGTTGAGCGACGAACTCGGCCGGCCGCTGCTGCCGTCGGTCGTGCGCTATCACCCCGACGGGACGGTGTCCGTCGGTTATGAAGCGCAGGCGGAACAGACGCGCGATCCGCGCAACACCATCGTCTCGGTCAAGCGTTTCATGGGACGCAGCCTCCAGGACATCGCCCATCGCCAGAGCATTCCCCATGAATTCCAGGAGGCGCCGGGCATGGTGCGGCTGGGAACCGTGGCCGGCGTGAAGAGTCCGGTCGAGGTTTCCGCCGAAATCCTGCGCGCCCTGCGCCTGCGCGCGGAGCAATCGCTGGGCGGCGAACTGGTCGGCGCGGTGATTACCGTGCCGGCCTATTTCGACGACGCGCAGCGCCAGGCGACCAAGGACGCGGCCCGCCTGGCCGGCATTTCCGTCCTGCGCCTCCTGAACGAGCCGACGGCCGCGGCGATCGCCTACGGCCTGGATAACGCCGCGGAGGGCGTTTACGCGGTCTATGACCTGGGCGGCGGAACCTTCGACATTTCCATCCTCAGATTGTCGCACGGCGTTTTCGAAGTCCTGGCGGCCGGCGGCGATTCGGCCCTGGGCGGCGACGACTTCGATCAGCGCATTTTCTGCTGGATTCTCGAAGCCGCCCGGCTCAATCCGCTGTCCGCCGAGGATGCGCGCCTGCTGCTGACGTGCGCGCGCGAAGCCAGGGAATATCTGAGCGGCCACGGCGTGGCGCCGATCGACGCGCGCCTTTCCAGCGGCGAACTGGTCGACCTCGAGCTGACCACCGAGGTGTTTACCGAAATCACCCGGACGCTGGTCGACAAGACCATCCGCTCGGTCAGGAAGGCCATGCGCGACGCGGGCCTGGCGATCGCCGACGTCAAGGGCGTGGTCATGGTCGGCGGGGCGACGCGCATGCCGCAGATCCAGCGGGCCGTCGGCGAATTTTTCCAGCGCGAGCCGTTGAACAACCTCGATCCCGACAAAGTGGTCGCGCTGGGCGCGGCGACGCAGGCCAACCTGCTGGCCGGCAACCGCGACGCGGGGGACGACTGGCTGTTGCTCGACGTCATTCCGCTGTCCCTCGGCATCGAGACGATGGGCGGACTGGTGGAAAAGCTGATCCCGCGCAATTCCACGATTCCGGTGGCGCGGGCACAGGAATTCACCACCTTCCGGGACGGCCAGACAGCGATGACGCTGCATGTCGTACAGGGCGAGCGCGAGCTGGTGACCGATTGCCGTTCGCTGTCGCGCTTCGAGCTGCGGGGCATTCCGCCGATGGTGGCCGGCGCGGCGCGGATACGGGTGACTTTCCAGGTCGACGCCGACGGTCTGCTGGCGGTGACGGCCCGCGAACAGACTTCCGGCGTGGAAGCTTGCATCGTGGTGAAACCGTCCTACGGCCTGTCGGACGACGAGATCGCCACCATGCTCAAGGATTCGCAGGTCCACTCCAGGGACGACGCGCTGCGGCGCGCGCTGAAGGAAACGCAGGTCGAAGCGCAGCGTCTGATCGAAGCCGTCCAGTCGGCGGTGAAGAGCGATGGCGATCTGCTGGCGGACGATCAGCGCCAGGCGCTCGAAACCGCGGTGGCGCGCTTGCAGGCGGTGGCGCTCGGCGAAGACCGCCGCCAGATAACGCGGGCGATGAACGAGCTCGAAGCGGAAACGCGCGACTTCGCCGCCCGGCGCATGGACAAGACGATCCGCCGGGCCATGGCCGGGAAGCGGATCGAAGACATCGCCATCGCCCGGACCGCCGCCGCCGGGGAAACGGAGGGAGCGGCATGACGCGGATCATCGTGTTGCCGCATGTCGAGATTTGCCCGGAAGGCGCGGTCATCGAAGCGAAGGATGGCGAGTCCATCTGCCAGAACCTGCTCGACAACGGGATCCTCATCGAGCACGCTTGCGCCATGTCCCGCGCCTGCACCACCTGCCACGTCATCGTCCGGGAAGGATTCGACACGCTGGCGCCGGCGGAGGAAGAGGAAGACGACCTGCTCGACAAGGCCTGGGGGCTGGAACCCGCTTCCCGGCTCTCCTGCCAGGCCATCGTCGCCGGGAAGCCGCTGGTCATCGAGATCCCGCGCTATTCGATCAACATGGTCAAGGAAGGAAAGCGGCGATGAAATGGAGCGATATCAACGAGATAGCCATCGGGCTGGCCGAAACGCGCGCGGACGTCGATCCGGCCAAGGTGAATTTCGTCGACCTGATGCGCTGGGTCATGGAACTGCCGGGCTTCGACGACGATCCCAGGCATTGCGGCGAGAAAATCCTCGAAGCCGTCCAGCAGGCGTGGATCGACGAAGCGCGGTAGCGGTCCGGAGCGCCGCGCCGTTTTTTGTCCGTCAATGGAGGTTTTGAAGTGTATCGCGTGCTATTCGTTTGCATGGGCAACATATGCCGTTCGCCCGCGGCCGAGGCCATCGTCAGATCCCTGGCCGAAAAGGCGGGCTTGTCGCGCTTTCTGGAAGTCGATTCGGCGGGCACCCATGCCTACGACGAAGGGGGACGGCCGGATTCCCGCATGCGCAAGGCGGCGGCAAAACGCGCCTACGATCTCGACGGCCTGCGCTCCAGGCGGCTTGGCAAAGAGGATTTTTTGCGCTTCGACCAGATTCTGGCGATGGACCGCCAGAATCTCGAATACATGCGCGACATGTGTCCGCCCGAAATGCACGACAAGCTCGGGCTTTTCATCGATTTCGCCGCGGAAACCGGCGAAGAGGAGATTCCCGACCCGTACTACGGCAACGCGGAAGGTTTCGAACGGGTGCTCGATCTGTGCGAAGCGGCCGGCCGGGGCCTGATCGACGCGGTTGCCGCGCTGCCCCGCGAGCGTCCCCGGCGCTAAAGCGTTTTTGATCGAGATACTCAAGCGGAAAGCGCCCCGGCCGTCATACCAAGTTGCGCTCAATAGGCCGTCAATATTCCAGTCTGATGTGTCAAGATTTCAGTCATTTTTTCATATCACGATGGTTTGACTGCAACTTGACGTCACACGACAAGGCCGTCATGCTCGCCCGCAATTGTCATTCCCGCGCAAGGCGGGAATCCAGTATTCCACCGCCTTTTCTGGATTCTAAGCCTGCGCGGGAATGACGGGTATTTTGACCGCCTCGTCTTAAAAAAAGCGAGGGTGGTACATGAAAGCATGGCCCAATACCACAAGTTGCGCTCAATAGACAGTTAATACTTCAGTCTAACGTGTCAAGATTTCAGTCACTTTTTTCGTATCACGATGGTTTGACTGCAACTTGGTATTATTCCCCGCCGTGGTTTGCCGTCCCGTTTTCCTCTCGCCGGGCGACCCGGC
>JAISNE010000082.1 GCA_031276375.1 Accumulibacter sp. | reverse complement strand
GCCACTTTGTTGGGGTCGTCGGCGAGCGTATCGTCGACGGACGCCTTCTTGACATCCTTGACTTGCGCGGTGGGCGCTTGATAGGGGTTCTTGCCCCAGGCGGCGGGAAGCGGGCGTTCCTTATTGTCTGGCGATCGGGTGTCGGACATCATGGTCTCCTGAAATGAGCGGTTCCTGAATGAAAAGTGAAGATGGAAAAAACGGCCGGAACGCGTCCGGTTTTCCCTTCCGGGGAAGCCGCTCCATGCGCGCGAGCGCCACGGGACGATTTCTTCCGGCGGTACCGTGAAGGAACATACACCTCCCCGGCGCGAAACGCCGCAAAAATCGATCCTCTTCCACGGAAACGCGGGGAAAAAACACTCTTGCCACGCTTCGCGCCGGCCACGACGGCATGGCGGCGGGAGGTATTCATCGAACCTTCACCTTTCACCTTTTTCTCCAGACTCTACTCGGCCGTCAGTAATTTAGAAACACCGAGACCAAATCGTCGTCATTGCGAGGCCCGCAGGGCCGTGGCAATCCATGCGGCCGTTTGGATCGCCACGGCCCTGCGGGCCTCGCAATGACGCCATCTGAAGTTGTTGGCGTATTTGGCCTATTTACGCATACAAAATTACTGACTGCTGAGTAAGCATCGGCCATCGATACTCAAGTCTGACGCATCAAGATTTCAGTAATTTTTTTCGTATCACGATGGTTTGATACCAAGTTGCGCTCGATAGGCCGTGATACTCAAGTCTGATACCAAGTTACAGTCATGCCAAGTTGCGCTCGCCAGGCCGTTGATATTCAAGTTTGACGTGTCAAGACCCACGAAGCGGGCGAGACGCCCGCGCTCCCGTTTTTCGCGCAAGCCAATGGAGCGCGGGCGTCCCGCCCGCAATGCGAGCCGCAGGCTCGCGTACCAGTCATTTTTGGCGTATCACGATAGTTTGACCGCAACTTGGTATCATTTGCGCCGCTGCTATACTATCGCGGACGCGAACCGCTTCGGGATCAGCAGACCAGAGTGGCGCCGCGGGCCGGAAATCGGTTCCGGCGGCGGATGAGCCTCATCGCCAGGGACATGGACCGCGATGACGATCCGCTGGCGCGGGGCGGGATCGGGAATGGATTCGAGGGCGTATTTGTGTTCAGGAACGTTGGCAAACGGGCGCGGGCGAGAGAGCCGCAAGCCGGATCGAGGCACGGGCGGCGGGGGCCGGCATGGGTTTCCCGGCGCCTTTCTGGCCGCCCGTTGTCCGGAGACGGCCGTCGATGATTATTATTCCCGTGAGCCGTCAGCCCGATTGGCGAAATCCTCCGCTTGTCACTTTATTGCTGATCCTCATCAACGTCCTGATTTTCTTCGGTCTGCAAAGCCGCGACGACGGCAAGATGCGCGAGGCTTACGAATATTATGCCGAATCGATTCTGGTCAGGACCGAGCTGCCTCGCTACGTCAAATATCTCGAAGACGCCGGCGAGACCGGAAAGGCGGAGAAAGCAAGCGATGCGCTGTCCGGGAAAGACTGGCTCCATGTCCTGTGGATGATGGAAGGCGACGCCAGGTTCATGAAAGAGTTGCGCGACGGAAAAATCATCCGGAAAAACGAGGCGGACTATTTCGAATGGCGACGCCAGCGGGATGAATTCGATCGCCTGTGCCAAAACACGATAACCGATCGTTTCGCATTCAAGTCGGCGCAACCGACGTTAGCCGGGGTGATCGGGCATCTGTTCCTGCACGGCAGCGTCAATCACCTGCTCGGCAATATGGCGTTTCTGTTCATCGTCGGGTATATGGTCGAAGAAGCGCTTGGCAAGTGGCGTTATCTGCTGTTTTATCTATTGTCGGGAATCGGCGCCTGCGCTTTCGACGCACTGACCCGCACGCCAACGATGATTCCAAGCATTGGCGCATCCGGAGCGATTTCCGGCGTCATGGCGATGTACGTCACGCTGTACGGAATGCGCAAGATTCGTTTCTTCTACTGGATTCTGGTCTATTTCGATTTTTTCCGCGCGCCGGCGATCATCATTCTGCCGTTCTGGATAGCCAGGGAGTTGTATCAGCATTTCTCGAATCACGGCAGCATGGTCAACTACATGGCGCATTTCGGCGGTTTCATTACCGGCGCCGCGTTGATCGGCATGCTCCGTCTGCTCGGCAAAAAACGAGTCGCCGCTCCGGAGCAGGAAATCCCCGTCGACCCGCGCGATGCGCAGCTCGCCAGAATCGATAAGCTGTTGAATTCCTTGCGTCTCGACGAAGCGCGCCATGAATTGCATCGCCTGGCTGATCTTTATCCACACGATCTGGCCATCGTAAACCGCTACTATCAAATCGCGCGTCATGTTCCGGCAAGCGATGATTACCATCATGCCGCGGCGCTCATTTTCGCTTTGCCCGACGATCATCCGGCACATAATGACTTGATCTACGAAACCTTCACCGAATACCTGAAACAGGCCAAACCGATGGTCCGCTTCAGCATCCGGCAATTGATCCTGCTGATCCGCCGTTTTGCGCGCACAGGCCATGCCGCCGACGCGGAACGTCTGACGCGGGTTCTCGCGCGCCGTTCCCCTCGGCAGAAAGAACTCCCGGGCCTGCTGCTGCTCGTCGCCGAAGCGTTCCACCACAGCGGCGATTCATCGATGCACAGCGCGATGCTCAGCCGCCTGCGCCAGGATTTTCCCGACAGCAAGGAAGCGAGTGCGGTGTTTGCGAATGTATGACCGCCGCCGTTTTACCGGTAAAGTCAAACGGAACGACGAGCGCGCTTGAACTCAGGGAGCCTTCGCCAATTTCTCGATGGCATTCAACAATTGTCTGGCTTTGTCGCTGACCGGATGTGACGGATAACGTTCGAGCAGCGTCATCAGAATCTGGCGCGCCGCGGCATCCTTGTGAAAATTTTCACAGAGCGTTTGTGCGGCAAAAAAGTAAACGTCCGGAATTTCATCGCTTTTCGGAAAACGTTTGTCGAATCCCTTGAGCAGCGACAAAGCCAGTACAAAATCACGGTTCTGCCGCGCCGCTTCGGCCAAACGCAGCAACTGCGCCGGTTTTTCAGGTTCGAAATCAGGGGCGTGTTCGCGCATCGCGCAATACAGTTTGATCGCTTCCACGGCAAGCTTTTTGTTCAACAGCAATGCCAGATAACGGCGGGCGTGTGACAGCAGACGTTCCTTGTGATCGGACAACAGCAATAATTTGTGGTAGCGATCGTGCGCGGCCACGTTTTCCGGATCGATACGCTGCTCTTCATAAGCCAGATCCAGGGCTTTGTCGATTTGCCCGGAAGCAATCAACTCGGCATACGAATCCGTTGCATCGCTTTCAACGGCCGCGTCGCTTCCCGCCTTGACGCCTCCATTGGTTTTACCGACTTTCCTGACTCGCACGCCAAGCAGATGATGATATTGATAAATGACGTAACCCATCATGTTGAACATGATCAGCGTAAAGTACATTGCAACAAAAGCGGATACAGGGTACAACAGCCAGGGGGGGATGCGCGGCAGCAGGAATGTCTGTAATACGCCCTGGCTTGCGGACAACAGGAAAAGAAACGCCAGCAGGCCGAGATACGGAAAACCGACCGCGCTTATCATCCGTATCACGGCAAATGGATTGAGCGCCGCCCAGAAACTTCGCGTGATCGCCAAGGTCATCACCATGGCCGGCAGGGCCAGCGTGCTGCAAATCAGCGCCGCGCCGAAAAACAGTCCACCGGCGCGGCGGGCAAACTCGGTGATGAAACCGAGCACGATGAAAATACCGAACTGCTTGTACGGCAGGCTGACGCGATCGGCATTGTCGTATGACTGAAGCTGGTCGGGCGTCAGCAAACCCATCGCCGTCTGATCCAGGATTTTGTAGGCGTAACGGGTAAAAGCCAGCAGGATGCCGAGAAATACGATCAGCGCCGGAAAAATATGGATGAGCAATGTCGTAAAGGACAAAAAGAGCATGTACAGCAATGGTTCCAGATGCAGCGGATACAAAAAGAAACGCGGCAGACGCTGCCAGAATGGCAGGATATCCGGAACCTCCAGGTACTGTACGGGAAACGACATCGACTTTCCTTTTCCGGCCAAATTCGTTCGGTGTTCCTGGATTATTGCCCAAGAACATATTGACTGCCAAGGAAATTCCCCCGGCTTCGCCGAGGCGGCCATGGAAGTGTGACGTATCCCTGGGGGCCGTCGAATGCCGCGTTCCGTTTGTCGCTCCGTTTGTTTATGCGCGCGCTTTCCGTGGAAAAGTGCATCAGGCTGCCGCATTGCTCACAGGCACGCCTGAACCGCCTCGCCCGCAAAGGCCAATCCCCGCCGGCAAGGTCGGACGCGGCTGGCTGTTTGTTCATCGTGCCCGACATCCTCGCGCGGCCAAACCGGTGGCCATCACGCGCGGCAAGTCCAAACGCCCGGCCGGCCGGATATCACTTCCATGCCGCTCGCTCGAAAACCGGAATGGACTGGTCACAAATCCACGACTTGCGCCACGACTCCGCGCCGGAGTTGGGCAGCGACGGCGTGGATATCGACACGGAGGGAGTAATTCCTGGTCACGAATCGGCCGCATCGACAAAGCTGTCGCGTTCCGTATGTTTATAAACTCGCCCAACGGAAAATTCAGGGCGCCGAATATACCATGCGCAAGAGCGTCCATGGGAGAGCGATGGCCGATGGCTCGTTGCTGGATGAAGTGCTTGTTCGTCAGAAATTTCTGGACGTGCCGGCAGATTTTACAAAAAGGCTCCGGATACCCCGGCTGTTCGCCCGCCCGGTGTCCGCGAAAAGGTCTGCGCGGCTGCCGCGCCTGTTATGATGATGCCTGACTCCTGACTCCTGACCCCTGATCCCTGATCCCTGATCCCTGACCCCCGATCCCGACCACGATTCGCTCATGAACACAATCCTTCGCGCGCTGCAAGCCGACATTACCTCGCTGCCGGTCGACGCCATCGTGAATGCGGCCAATTCCTCGCTGCTGGGCGGCGGCGGCGTCGATGGCGCGATTCATCGCGCCGCCGGGCCGGACCTGCTGCGCGAATGCCGGCTCCTGGGAGGCTGCAAGACGGGCCAGGCCAAGCTCACCAAGGGCCATCGGTTGCCCGCCAGATACATCATCCATACCGTGGGGCCGGTGTGGCATGGGGGCGCGGACGGGGAGCCGGAACTGCTGGCGTCCTGCTATCGATGCTCGATCGAGCTTGCCGCCGCGAATGGCGTCGCCACGCTGGCGTTTCCGGGCATCAGCACGGGCGTTTATGGCTACCCGGTCGAACCCGCCGCGAGGGTGGCGGTCGGTACGGTGCGTTCCTCGCTGCGCGCGGCCGCGGGCATTCGGGA
>JAISNE010000249.1 GCA_031276375.1 Accumulibacter sp. | reverse complement strand
GAAGCGCGATAGTACGGGATAGCCATTCGGCGTTCAGGCAGGCAGGAACGGTAGGCTGACGTCATCGCGCGGATGAAAGCCGATGAATTGCCGCGGGCCTTCGGCCCTCGCAATGACGGAGGTTTGGGCCGTCATGGACGAGAGTTGACAGCAAGTAGCGATCAACAGACCGTTGAGCGTCACTCGGTACAAGTCCCACGAAGCGGGCGAGACGCCCGCGTTCCCAAGTTTTTCGCGCGAGTCCATGGAGCGCGGGCGTCCCGCCCGCCATGCGAGCCGCAGGCTCGCATGGCGTCGCTTCTTTCCTCGCCGCGCGCGGGAGCTTGCCGCCATGACCGCGCATTGCGGTCGTTTGCTGATTTTTTGCTTGACACCAAGTTGCGTCCGTGACCGGCGCCTTCACCCCCGCCCTCTTTTCACGGGTGAAGGCGCCGCAAATATGACAGGGCAATCGCATTTGGCTTTTTTGGACGAGTCCGAGCAAGGAAGCGCGATAGTCCGGGAGACGCTCAGCGGTTTTTCGCCGAGAGCGAAGGCTGCGTGGGGTAAGTCTCATCCCGGCGCAAAGTCACCCCCTTGCTGCCGATAAAATAAGCGCGCTCGCGGGAAACCTTGCCTTGATCTCGCGTGTCCGCTCAAGCAGACCGACGCCCGACAGTTCCGGCCAGCGTGCCCGAAACGGCGCGTCCATCCAGGAGATGTCGCTGATCCACAGCGCCCGTCGTGTTTCAATGCGTCCAAGATCCTTCTCCCCGGAGGGGGAGAAGGGGCGGGATCGGAGGGACGGTTGGTTGCCGCGCTTGATTGGCGAATGCGCCCAACAGAAACAATTGACCTTCCTGTTCCAAGGCGCCTGCCGGACCCGGCGCAAGGAAATCTCCGTCATCACCCTGGCTCGCCGGGCACTCCGTTACCGGTTGCATTGGCTTTCCCTTTCCTCTCCCGGAAAGGCTCTCCTCTGTTTGCCATGGCAGACTCTCAAGCCTTTCCTCTTTTCTTGAATTCTTCATGAATTCGAGGGGAAATATCAGCCTCCGTCCTCTGTTCTCTGAACAGTGCCCTCCAGGGAATGCTTTTCGGTCAGGCGGCTGGGTTCTGTCCGCACCAGAAAAGAGCGGGGCTGGCGGATGTTGGTGCTTCAGTCTGGTGCGATCCGGCGTTTCCGCCGCGCGTTCGTTCCCATCGGGAGTTTCGCCGCAACGTCAAGGCGGACGCGCCTTGCCAAGTATTGGCGCCTATTTTCAAAATCCAGGTACGTTTTTTGCATAGCCGCCTGCGCCACGCTTGCTGGTCCGGCAGGAAGGAGTCGCGTCATCGAGCAAACCGGAAACAAGCCGTTTGTCACGGCGGGCGAGGCGGCGGCAAAAACGCAAAACATGCTGGATGTGTGGGAACGCGGGAGTTTTTGAATAAAGCCGAACTTGCGGCGATTGAATAACAGACAGGAAAAAGGAGAACAATTCATGGACATCATCTCGGTCAGCATCGTTATTCTGATATTTTTATGCGCTTGCTTCATTTTCGCCGGCATCTGGTTCAAAAAAATGGCCGTTACGTCCGAGGGTTTCCTATTGGCCGGACGCGGCGCTCCGTTCTGGTTGATGGGCAGCGCCTATCTGGGCGGTTATGTGGGCGGGGCCAGCGTGTCCGGCTATGTGAACCTGGGTTTCAACAGCGGTATCGCCGGCATGTGGGCATCGCTGTTCGTCATGTCCGGCTGCGCCGCCTTTACCGCGATCTTCGCCCGCCGGGCCAACTACTTCGCCCGCAGGAACGGCGCGGTCACCATCACCGATTTTGTCTGCGCCAGGTTCGGGGAAAAACTGCGGATGCCCATCGCGTTGTGCGCCATCATGCGTCCGACTTTTCTGACGGGCATGCAGTTTCTGGCCATCGCGGTGGTCACGAAAATTTTGTTCGGTCTGGATCTGAAAATCGGCGTGGTTTTGTCCGCCATCGTCATTTTGTTGTACCTGATCACGGCCGGCCAGTATTCGGCCCTGATCACACAGTGGTTCCAGTCCATCCTGCAATCGATGGGCATCGTCATCTTCGCCGTCGCCGCGTACAAGATGTATGGCGATCCCACTTCCGTGACCCATGCCATGTTCGAACTTCTGGATCCGGTCAAGATGGATTTCTGGAGCGTGAATTTCTCGCTGTTTACCGTATGGCTAATCACTTTCGGCGTTTTCTATCTGGTCGACCCGTGGATCTACATGTGGGCCTACATCGGCAAAACCCCTCGCGTCAGCTCCAACGCCATGCTTGCGGTGCTCGGCGGTTCTTTCTACAACGTGCTTCCTTTCCTCGCCGGCATGTGCCTCGCCCTCGGCGTGGTCATGGGCAAGCTCGCCGTGCCCGCGGGGCTTTCCGGCGACAGTCTCTATGCCTGGTTCACCATTGAATTCATGCCGCCGGTTTTCGGGGTTCTGGTGCTGGTCGGGCTGCTGATGACCATCGTTTCCTGCGGATCGTCTTTCGCCATGAACGGCGTCACCATCTTCACCAAGGACATCTATCAGGGGGTCATCAACAAGAACCCGACGGACAGGCAGTTGTTGTTCGCCAGCCGCGTGTCCCTGATTCTGGTCGTGCTGATTGGCATCGCCAGCGCCCTGTGGCTGCCCATCCTGGTGCCGCTGTGGTCGCTGGCTCAGGCCATTGGCATTTCCGGCCTGCTGGCCACGGTCATGTGCGCGTGGTTCTGGAAACGCTCGACCACTTCCGGCGCCTATGCTTCCACGGTGTGCGGCGGACTCGCGGCTTTCGGCTGGGCGCTTTA
>JAISNE010000246.1 GCA_031276375.1 Accumulibacter sp. | reverse complement strand
CAGGTGATGTCGCCGACCGTGCGAAAGCGCACCTTGAGGGTTTCGACCTTGTCGTTCGCCCTGGCCGGGGTGACGGCGGTCACCGGCAGCAGGCCGCCGTTCTTGCGTACCACCGGGCGGGTGTGCGCGTAGTAGATCGACGGCAGTTCCAGGTTTTCGCGCTCGATGTACTGCCAGACGTCGAGCTCGGTCCAGTTGGAGATCGGGAAGACGCGGATGTTTTCGCCCTTGAAGGCGCGCGCGTTGTACAGATCCCACAGTTCGGGGCGCTGGTTTTTCGGGTCCCACTGACCGAACTCGTCGCGGAAGGAGAAGATGCGTTCCTTGGCGCGCGCCTTTTCCTCGTCGCGCCGCGCGCCGCCGATGCAGGCGTCAAAGCCGAATTCCCCGATCGCTTCGAGCAGCGTCACCGACTGGTGCTTGTTGCGCGGTTCGCCGGGCGATTTCAACACTACCGTGCCGCGTTTCATCGAGTCTTCGAGCGAACGCACGATCAGCCGCTCGCCAAGCTCGGCGGCGCGCTTGTCCCGGTAGCGGATCACTTCCTCATAATTATGGCCGGTGTCGATGTGCATCAGCGGGAAGGGAAAACGGCCGGGACGGAAGGCCTTTTCGGCGATGCGCAACAGGCAGATCGAATCCTTGCCGCCGGAGAACAGCAGCACCGGGTTGGAACACTGCCCGGCCACCTCGCGCATGATGTGGATGGCTTCGGACTCCAGCCAGTCGAGGTGGGACAAGGTCTGTCTGTTCAGCGTGCTCATGGGGAACCTGCTCATGGAGAACCTTTGGCGAAAAACCGTTCGCGCCCGGATCGCGGCTTCATTTTTGACCGCTTCCCGGATGCAGCCCGCATTCCTTCGCTTCCGGCAATTCCCACCACCAGCGTCCGGCGCGGATGTCCTCGCCGACGGTGATGGCGCGCGTGCAGGGCGCGCAGCCGATGCTCGGATAGAATCTGTCGTGCAGGGCGTTGTAGGGCACATCGTTGAGCCGGATGTAGGCCCAGATTTCCTTTTCCGTCCAACTGGCGAGCGGATTGAACTTTTCCAGGCCGTGGGCTTCGTCGAAGACCCGTACCGGCAGCCCGGCGCGCGTCGCCGACTGCTGCGCGCGCAGGCCGGTGATCCAGGCTTTCTTTCCGGCCAGCGCGCGTTGCAGCGGCTCGACCTTGCGCGCGTGGCAGCAGGCTCGGCGCAACTCGGGCGATTCGTAAAAGGCGTTGATGCCGTGGGCGCGCACGTAGCTTTCGAGCAGATCGTGGCGCGGGTAATACACGCTCAGTATCCGGCCGTAGCGTTTTTCGGCCGCGGCGATCAGTTCATATGTTTCGGCGGGCAGACGGCCGGTATCGAGCGAGAAATTCCCGATGTCGAGCTTTTCCCGGTGGATCAGGTCGGTGAGCACCATGTCTTCGGCGCTCAGGCTGTTGGCCAGCGTGGCCGGCCGGTGCTCGGCGGCGATGCGCCGGAGCAGTTCGGCCGCCTCCGCGGTCTTGCGCGCCAGCGTTTCACGCAAGGCCGCGTCATCGAGGTCGAACGAAAGCACGCCGCGCTCCTTCAGGCGGAACGCCGCCGGAACAAGGGCAGCGGCTGGTCGGCGGCGGCCTGGTAGGATTCGGGAAATTCTTCCAGCCCGGCCAACGCCGCCGCGATGTCCTTGTCGGCGCGCACGGCGTAGGCGTCGAAGCCGCAGCGTTTCATGAAATACAACTGATCCTGCAACACGTCGCCAATGGCGCGCAGTTCGCCCGAATAGCCGTGGCGTTCGCGCAGGAGGCGCGCCGTCGAATAGCCGCGCCCATCGGAAAACTTCGGGAAATTGACGGCGATCAGCGCGAAATGCGCAAGGTCGGCGGCAATCGCTTCCGGCCCTTCGTGGGCGTCGAGCCAGACTCCGGCCGGCTCGCCGCGCGCGAGGATTTCGTCCTTGCGCGCCAGCCATACGGACAGGGGCACGATGGCGCGCGTTTCGGGCACCTCGACCGATTCCGGCGTCTCGCCCCCGGCCAGTGTCACTATCCGCCAAGGGTCGTCGACGATACGCTTATTCTTGATGATCCTGGTCATGCGCGGCTCCTTGTTCACTGGCGGTTTTTCCGCGTTCGCGGCCGGCGTAGGCGCGTTCCCGGAAGGCTTCGATGCCAAGGCGCTCGAAAGTGTCGATGAAACGCTCGCCGCCGTTCCGCCGTTCCCGATACACGGCGATCAGCGCGTCGATGACCTCCGGCACTTCCTCCGCCGCGAACGACGGGCCGATGACCTTGCCGATCGCCGTGGCGTTGCCTTGCCGTCCGCCGACGACGATCTGGTACCACTCTTCGTCGTTCTTGTCGATACCGATGACGCCGATGTTGCCGACGTGGTGATGGCCGCAGGAATTCACGCAGCCCGAGATGTTCAGCGAGATTTCGCCGAGATCGCGCAAATCGTCGGGATCGCCGAAACGCTCCTGCACGGCCAGCGCGACCGGCACCGAGCGGGCGTAGGCCAGTCCGCAGAGATCGCCGCCGGGGCAGCAGATCATGTCGCTGAGCAGGCCGACGTTGGCCGTGGCCAGTCCGTGGGCGCGGGCTTTTTGCCAGACAGCGAACAAATCGCCCTGGCGCACGTCGGCCAGCACCACGTTCTGTTCGTGGGTGAGGCGCAATTCGCCGAAACTGTAGCGTTCGGCCAGCTCGGCGAGGGCTTCCATCTGCCCGGCGGTGACGTCGCCGGGCGCCTTGCCCGGCGCCTTCAGCGACAGCGTCACGGCGGCGTAGCCGGACACCCGGTGCGCATGCACGCTGCGCTCCGCCCAGGCGGCGAACGTCTTGTCTTGCGCCACGGCGCTGGCGAAAGCGGGATCGCCGGCCGGCAGCGACTGGTACGGCGGCGGCGCGAAATACGCGGCCACGCGGTCGAATTCCCGATCGGTCAACGTCGCCGGACCGTCCCTGGAAAAGGCCCATTCTTCCTCGACCTGCCGCGCGAATTCCTCGACGCCGAGCGCGTTGACCAGAATCTTGATGCGCGCCTTGTAAAGGTTGTCGCGGCGGCCGTAACGGTTATAGACGCGCAGCAGGGCTTCGAGGTAGGTGAGCAGATGGCGGCGCGGCAGGAAATCGCGCATGAGCTGGCCGACGAACGGCGTGCGTCCCATGCCGCCGCCGACGAACACGCGCAAGCCGATTTCGCCCGCGCCGTCCCCCCCGTCCCCCGATCCCGCGCGCGTCAGTTGCAGCCCGAGGTCATACATGCGGATCATCGCGCGATCCTCCGCCGCGCCATTGACGGCGATCTTGAACTTGCGCGGCAGGAAGGCGAATTCCGGATGCAATGTCGACCACTGGCGCAGGATTTCGCAGTAGGGACGCGGATCGGCCAGTTCGTCGGGCGCGACGCCGGCGAACTTGTCGGCGGTGATGTTGCGGATGCAGGCGCCGGAACTCTGGATGGCGTGCATCTCCACGCTCGCCAGTTCGTCGAGGATGGCCGGCGTCTCCTCGAACTTCGGCCAGTTGAGCTGCATGTTCAGGCGGGTGGTGAAATGGCCGTAGCCCCTGTCGTAGCGGCGCGAAATGTCGGCCAGCTTTCTGAGCTGCGTCGAGGAAAGCAGACCGTAGGGAATGGCGATGCGCAGCATCGGCCCGTGCCGCTCGATGTACAGACCGTTTTGCAGCCGCACCGGGCGCAATTCCTCGTCGGCGAGCGTGCCCGCCAGGTTGCGGGCGATCTGGCCGCGATGCTGGGCAACGCGCGCGTCGACGATCCGCCGGTCAATGTTGTCGTAACGATACATGTCGGACCATTCTGGATGTCAGAAAACATCGAAACCCGCATGATATGTCGATATGGCTTGACAAAAAAGAATATTAAGTTAGTTTATTAGAACTGAATGTTATTTGTGGCCTGAAATGAAATTACAGCAGCTACGCTATCTGGTGGAAGTGGCGCGCAGCCGGCTCAACGTGTCGGAAGCCGCCGAAATCCTGTTTACCTCGCAGCCGGGCGTATCGAAGCAGATCAAGATGCTCGAAGACGAACTGGGCGTCGTGGTGTTCGAACGCAGCGGCAAGCGGCTGACGGCGGTGACCGAGCCGGGCCGGCGCGTGCTCGACATCGCCGGACGCATCCTCCAGGAAGTCACCAACATCAAACGGGTCAGCGAAGAATACGCGGCGGGCGACAGCGGCAGCCTGGTCATCGCCACCACCCACACCCAGGCGCGCTACGCCCTGCCGACGGTGGTCAAGCGATTCATCGAACGCTACCCGAAAGTCCGCCTGTCGATGCACCAGGGCAACCCCACGCAAATCGCGGAATGGACGCTCAAGGGCGAGGCGGACATCGCCATCGCCACCGAATCCCTGGATCAATACCCGCAACTGGTGATGCTGCCCTGCTGCCAATGGGGGCACAGCGTCGTCGCGCCGGACGGACACCCGATCCTCGGCGAGAGCGGCATCACGCTCGCCGCCCTGGCGCGCTGGCCGCTGATTACCTACGATCCGGCGTTCGCCGGCCGTTCGCTGATCAACCGGGCGTTCGAGCGCGCGGAACTGGCGCCGAACATCGTGCTCTCGGCCATCGACGCCGACGTCATCAAGACCTACGTCAATCTCGGCCTGGGCCTGGGCATCATCGCCGGCATGGCCTACGATCCCGCGCGCGACCAGGGCTTGCAGGCGCGCGACGTATCCCAGTTGTTCGGCCTCAACACCACGCGCATCGGCTTGCGCCGGGGAACCTACCTGCGCCGTTTCGAGTACGACTTCATCGAACTGTTTGCCTCGCATTTGTCGAGACGCGCCGTCGAAATGGCGATGGAAGGCACGGGAGCGAACGATGCGTATCAACTTTGAGCCGCCGGGCCGGCCGCAAGGCCTCGTCGCCCGGATCGTCGGCGCCGTGTTCGCGGTGGTCGCGTTCGGCGTGGCGATGATGTTCTCGGTGGTGCTCTTCGCGCTGCTCGCGCTGGCCGCGCTGCTGTTCTGGGGCTATTTCTGGTGGAAAACGCGCGCCCTGCG
>JAISNE010000236.1 GCA_031276375.1 Accumulibacter sp. | reverse complement strand
AAATCCGCCGGAGTCCGTAACGGCCGGTTTGCCGAAAACGATTTCAGGCCGTTGTCCCAGAACGCCAGCCCCTTGATTCCCTTGGGTTCGAGCTTGGCCAGCAGCGACGCGCCGATCGGTCCCTGCGTGATCTTGTGCAGCAGCGCGGTCGTATCGAAGATGTAAGGCAGATCGAAAACCTCGAATTCCTTCAGGCCGAGCGGCGCCAGCTTGGCCACCGACGGCGCGAGCAACTGCACGGCGCCGAGCTGTAGCGCCTCCATTTCCTCCTTGTCCTTGTACAGTGTCGAATTGGCGTGCACCTCGACCTTGACCGCGCCCTGGGTCAACTCGTCCACGCGCCGGGCGAAAAATTCGACGGCCTTGCCCTTGGAGGCATCCGGCGCCACGACATGGCTGAATTTGATCACCATCCGCGGCTCGGCCGCGGCCAGCGGCGCGATGACGCAAAGAGCAACAATCGACGCTGCTATGATTTGCTTTCCTGTGTGTTTCATCTTTGGCTCCAGTCCCGGAAACCGCATTGTCTCTCACATTTAGCTGTGGATTTCCACAATTGTCAGCTTTCGCCGGGGAAGTGATAGTGGTTGCCATACCGATTACGGTTGAAAAGCCGGTACATCCGGATATCGATATTGCCGCAAAACGCAAGGAAAGCGCACTCGACAAAACAGGAGGAGAAGCGCCATGTTTGGTTTGGATATGTCCGTCGCAGCCTTGGCGTCGCTGATCGGCGTCGTCATTGTCATTGGTATCTCCATGTATGACGAGGATCTGAACGTGGGGATCGTCGGCATTGCGTTCGCCATCGCCATCGGCGCCATTTACGCGAATCTCGACGCCACCAAGGTCTTGCGGTCCTTGCCGGTGGATCTGTGCATGGTGCTGATCGGCGTCACCTTTCTGTTCGGGATCGCGACCACCAACGGAACCATGGAAAAACTGACCAGCAAGGCGATCCGCCTGGCCGGAGGCAATACCGCGCTGATTCCGCTGATTCTGTTCCTGATGATTTCCATCGTGACCACGATCGGCCCCGGCAACATCGCCACGTTTACCCTGATGGCCCCGATCGCCCTGATCATCGCGGAGCGAATCGGCATGAAGGCGTTCCTGATGTCCCTGCTCATCGTCGGCGCGGCGGAAGGCGCGGCCTTTTCGCCGATCTCCCCGACCGGGATCATTTCGACTTACTTCGTTGGCAAGATGCAGCCGCAGGTCGAAGCCATGGGGCAAACCATGGGCAGTATCGACTCGCTGGCCTGGAAGATTTATTTCAATTCCATGTTCGCGCAATTGATCGCCAACGTCGGCGGCTTCTTCATTTTCGGCGGTTGGGCCTGGATTCGCCAGCAGCGCAATTCCACCCTGAGCATCGACGAGATCGCGCCGAGACCCGAACCCTTCGACAAGATGCAATGGTTGACGATAGGCTGCATCGGGGTAATGGTCGCCCTGGCCATCCTGCCCGGCATGCCGCTTACCAGAAGTTTGTTCTCGCAAACCGTGATGAGCGTCATCGGCAACGGCAAGGCGGTCAACGTTGGCGCCATCGCTTTCCTGCTGGCGAGTTTCTTGCTGGTCTGCAAGGCGGGCGACAGCAAGGCCGCCATCAAATCGATGCCCTGGCCCGTGATCATCATGGTCTGCGGCATGGGCATCCTGGTAGACGTCATGGACAAGGCCGGCGGTCTCAACGCGCTGGTCAATATCATCGCCTCGGTTTCCAACCCGATCAGCGTGACCGGCGTGCTCGCCTTCGTGACCGGCGTCATTTCGAGCTATTCGAGTTCCTCCGGCGTGGTCATGCCGATGTTCCTGCCGCTCGTGCCCGGATTGATCGATGCGCTGGGAGGCGGCAGCGCGGTGGCGATGATCTCGTCGATCAACGTCGGCTCGCACCTGGTCGACATGGCTCCGCTGTCGCTGTTCGGCGCCATCTGCGTCGCCTGCGCGGGCGAATCCGAGGACAAGGGCAAGCTGTTCCGCCAGTTGATGATCTGGGGATTGTCCATGTCGGTGGTGGGAGGCATTCTCTGTTACGTGCTGTTCGGCCTGCTCGGGCTGTAAGCGCCGTGGCCGCCTGTTCCATGTTTTGCCGGGCCGCTCATCGAAACAAGGCGGCCCCGATCGTCGGCACGGCCGCCATCGATTCTTCCCGATAACCGCCCGCGTCCGCCAATGTCCCGGCCGGGCCAGGCCCAGGGAGATGTTTTCAGGAAGGCCCTGGCGCTCCGGGCGGTCTTGTCTTTCCGTACTTCCAGGAATACCCAGTGGGTCGCCCAGTCGAGATTTCGGTCATGACGGCGCAACCTTGGCAATCCCCCTTTTTTGCGGAACGCGGCCCAAGGTAGGGGGAGCATCCTGCTCCCCCTTGTTTGAACGGGCGCTTGCCGCGCCCGTGGGGAGCTGGAAGCTCCCCCTACCTTACGGCGCGGTCAAGTCATCGCGATGTGCCAAGAATGACCGAAAGTTTGACGCGTCGGACTTGAGTATTGACGGCCTATTGAGCGCAACTTTGTATCAGTGCGCGAAGGACCGGGAGCGCGGGCGTCTCGCCCGCTTCGTGGGACTCTACAAAAATGACCGCAATCCCGATACGTCGGACTTACATATCAACGGCCTATTGAGCGCAACTTGGTATCAGCCTGCGCGGGAATGACGGGTATTCTGACCGCCTCGTCTTGAAAAAAGCGGGGGTGGCGCATGAAAATTCGAGGGGAAACATCAGGGACGGAGGACAGCCAATTACCGTCCCCTGTCATCTTACCGTCCCCTGTCATCTCAGCGCGGAGGCCATTGCCGACAGGCAGTTCATCATGCGCAGCGCGTGTTCCACGGACGCGGCGGAAAATTGCAGGGTGACGCTGTCGATGCGTTCGAGCGCCGGCCACTGGCAGAACAGGTCGGCATGCGCCGGGGT
>JAISNE010000195.1 GCA_031276375.1 Accumulibacter sp. | reverse complement strand
GCCGATCAAGCCCATCTGCAATTCGGTCATCTTTTGTCCTAAACGATCTGCTCGCGCATGCGCAACGCTTCTTCCATGTCGACTTCGACGATGCGGGACACGCCGGATTCCTGCATCGTGACGCCGACCAGTTGCTGCGCCATTTCCATGGCGATCTTGTTGTGACTGATGAAAAGAAACTGCGTGTTGGCCGCCATGCGCCGCACCATGGCGCAAAAACGTTCCGTGTTGGTATCGTCCAGCGGCGCGTCCACTTCGTCAAGCAGGCAGAACGGCGCCGGGTTGAGCTGGAACATCGAGAACACCAGGGCGATCGCGGTCAGGGCTTTCTCTCCGCCGGACAGGAGGTGGATCGTCGAATTCTTCTTGCCCGGCGGCTGCGCCATGACTTGCAGGCCGGCGTCGAGGATTTCCTCGCCGGTCATGATCAGCCGCGCCTCGCCGCCGCCGAAGAGGATCGGGAAAAGCTCGCCGAAACTCTTGTTGACCGCGTCATAGGTCGATTGCAGCAGTTCGCGCGTTTCGCGGTCGATGCGGCGGATGGCGTTTTCCAGCGTTTCCATGGCTTGCGTGAGGTCTTCCGACTGCGCGTCGAGAAATCCCTTGCGCTCGCGCGCCGATTCGAGCTCGTCGAGCGCCGCGAGGTTGACCGCGCCGAGGGCTTCGATCGAGCGCTGCAAGCCGGCAATCGCGCTTTGCAGCGGAGCGGGCCGCGCTCCCGCCAGTTCCGCCGTCAGGCCGGCCTCGTCCGCTCCCGCTTCGAGGAGCTGCGCGGCGAGTTGTTCGACGTTGAGCGCGGCCGCCTGTTCCTTGAGTTTGAATTCGCCGATCCGTTCGCGCATCGGCTCCAGCCCGTATTCGATCTTCATGCGCCGCTCTTCCAGGCTCTTCAGGTCGGCGACCGCCGCTTCCAGCGCGTCGCGCGCGGCCGCCAGCGCGCGCTCGCAGGCCACCCGCCGTTCGAGCGCTTCCTGCAGGAGCGGTTCGAGGTCCTCGGCCTGCATGGCCACCGCGTTCTCCTCGCAGCGCGCCAGTTCCTCGACGATGCGCGCGATCTGCTGGCGCGCGAGGGCGCTGTTGTTGGCGATTTCCTCGATCTTGCCCTGGCATTCGCGTTGCTTGAAGCGCGCTTCGAGCAAATCGCGCTCGGCCGCGTTGACTCGCTCGCGCTCGTCGCGCAAGGCGCGCTCGGCCTGCTCCAGCCGGAACCCGGCTTCGTTCAGCACGCGCTGCCGTTCGCGGATTTGTTCGTTGTGCGCTTCGATCGCTTCCTCGGCGGCGAACAGACGCTCGTTCTCCGCTTCCTCCTCGGCCGCCATGTCTTCCAGGCTGGCGTCGATCTGCGCCTGCCGTTCGCGGAAACGCGCGAGCATCTGTTCGAGCTTCAGCGTTTCGACCTGGATGGCGTGCGCCTGTTCCTGCCAGCCGTCGAGTTCCGCGCGCGCCTCCTCCAGGGCGTTTTGCGCGTCGGACAGGCGCGTTTCGGCCTCGGAGAGCCGCGCCTGCTCGTGTTCGACCCGTTCATCGAGTCCGGCGATGCGCTCGCCGAGTTCGTCGATCTCCCGCTGCCGTTCGAGCAAGCCGTGCTCGGCGGCGTCCGGCGCGAACAGCGTCACGCTCTGCCGGGTCACCACGTCGCCGCCCGGAGTCACGCAGCAGGCGTCCGCCGCCAGGTCTTCGCGCCGGGCCAGCGCGGCGGTGAGATCCGGCGCGGCGAAAACCTTGTCCAGCCAATCGTCGAGCACCGCCGAAAGACGCGCGTCGGCGCAGCGGATGCGCGCGCGCAGACTGTCGCCGCCGGGCCGCGCGGCCGCTTCGCGCGGCAGCAGCAGGGTCAATTTGCCGGCGGGACGGTCGCGGCTCCACGCCGGATCGGCCGTTTCGGCGACCAGGGCGTTCAGCCGCTCGCGCAGTACCGCTTCGACGGCGTCCGCCCAGCCCGCCTCGACGTGCAGCGATTTCCACAAGGGATGGCGCTCGTCGATCTGTTGCCGGCGCAGCCATTCGCCCAGCTTGCCGCCGCCCAGCATCCGCTGCTGCAACTGTTCCAGCGCGGCGCGGCGCGCCTGCGCCTCGGCGCGTTCCTTCTGCGCCTGCTGCACTTGGCCCATGATCTCGCGGCGGCGCTGGTCGAAGAGCGGCAGTTCCTGCTGCCGCCGCGCCGCGCCTTCCTGCGCCTCGGCGATGCGCTCGCGCAATTCGGCCAGCGTTTCCTGCTTGCCTTCGTATTCGGCGGGGTCCGGCGCCGGCATGGACTCGCGCTCCTGGCGCAAGCGTTCCCGGCGTCCGGCGATGATTTGCAGCGAACGCTGCGCGTGGCCGCGGTTGGCGATTTCGACTTGCAGGCGCTGGTCGGCCTGCGCCAGAGCGTCGCGCTGGCGCTTGACCTCGTCCCGCGCCGCGCCGTGCGCTTCCTCGACGAGCGGCAGCCCTTCCCGCCGCTCGGCCAGCAGCAGCTCGCCCTGCCCGGCGCGCTCGTCGGCCAGCACCGCGAGCGCCCGCCAGCGCTCGCGGTCGGCTTCGTATTGCTCGACCTGCGCCTGCCAATGCGTTTTGTCGTCGCCCAACTGCGCCAGCCGCGATTCGTATTCCTGCCGCGATTCATGACGGTGGCGGATTTCCGCTTCCAGCCGCGCCGCCTCGGCGTTGGCGGCGTACTGGGCGCTCTGCGCCGCGTTCAGCCCGTCGCTCATGCCGAAGTGGCGCTCGCGCGCTTCTTCCAGGCGGGCCTCGGTTTCGCGCAAGGCGGCGATTTCACCTTCCAGCCCGTTGGCCGCCGCTTCGATCTCCCGCGCCAGCCGCTCGCGTTCGGCCTGCGCCTCGTTGCGCCGGTAAAGCCAGAGCAGGTGCTGCTTGCGCGTCAATTGTTCCTGGTAATCGCGGTACTGCCGGGCGACCGCCGCCTGACTCTCCAGGCGTTCCATCTGCGCGCCGAGTTCGACGCGGATGTCCTCGACCCTGGCCAGGTTCTCGCGCGTGTCGGACAGGCGGCCCTCGGTCTCTTTTCTCCGCTCCTTGTATTTGGTGACCCCCGCCGCTTCCTCCAGGAAGACGCGCAGTTCGTCCGGGCGCGCCTCGATGATCCGTGAAATCGTGCCCTGCCCGATGATCGCGTAGGCGCGCGGGCCAAGGCCGGTGCCGAGAAACAGGTCGGTGATGTCCTTGCGCCGCACTTGCAGATTGTTGATGAAATACTCGGACTGGCCGTTGCGGATCAGCACCCTTTTCACCGCCAGTTCGGCGTATTGCGACCACTGCCCGGCGATGCGCCCGAGCGAATTGTCGAAGACCAGTTCCACCGACGCGCGCGAAACCGCCTTGCGCGTGCTGGAACCGTTGAAGATCACATCCTGCATCGATTCGCCGCGCAGCTCCGAGGCTTTCGATTCGCCGAGCACCCAGCGCACCGCGTCGATCACGTTGGACTTGCCGCAGCCGTTCGGGCCGACCACGCCGACCAACTGCCCTGGCAGGGCGATGACCGTCGGATCGACGAAGGATTTGAATCCGGCGAGTTTGAGCTTTGTCAGGCGCATCAAGCGGAACGCAGCCCCGGAAGGCTGCGTGATGGGTTGATCGGGCAATCGCGGCGAACCACGGGGACGCCGGGACGCTTATAATAGCACCTTGTTTGATCGAACCGTTCGCGCCATGGCCACCCAGCCTTCCAGGATCATCGAGACTTTTCCGAATCCCGCGCCGCGGCGCGACTATCTCATCCATATGGAAATTCCCGAGTTCACCTGCCTGTGCCCGAAAACGGGCCAGCCGGATTTCGCCACCTTGAGCCTCGATTTCATCCCGGACGAGAGCTGCATCGAACTCAAGAGCCTGAAGCTGTACATCTGGTCGTTCCGCGACCAGGGCTGCTTTCACGA
>JAISNE010000161.1 GCA_031276375.1 Accumulibacter sp. | reverse complement strand
CCCGCGAGCGTGAGGATGCCTGCGCCGGTCTTGGTGATGCCGCCATCGCCTGTCAGGGCCGATCCGAGCACTACGTCCTTGCCATTGGTGTCGAAGGCGCCGCCCTTTTCGCCGATGGCGGCCAGCTTGCCGGATATGTCCAAGGTGTTTCCGTCGGCCCATTTCAGGCCGCCGCCGTTCAGGGTGATGTTTCCGCTGCCGAGGTTGTTTTCGTTGTCAAACTCGATCAGCCCGCCGGTGATGGTCGTGCCGCCTTTGTAGGTGTTGGTGGCGGTGAGCTTGAGTATGCCCGCGCCGGTCTTGATGATGCCGCCATCGTCAGTCACGCCGGTCAGGTCCGATCCGAGCGCCACGTCATTGCCATTGGTGTCGAAGATGCCGCCGTTCTCGCCGATGTCCGCCAGCCTGCCGGAAATGTCCGTGTCGGTTCCGCTGGCCCATTTCAGGCCGCCGCCGTTCAGGGTGATGTTTTTTGGGTCTGTTCCGCTACCGAAGTTGTTTTCGTTGCCAAACTCGATCAGCCCGCCGGTGATGGTGGTGGCGCCGGTGTAGGTGTTGGCGACGGCGAACGTGAGTATGCCATCGCCGGTTTTGGTGATGCCGCCATCGTCAGTCACGCCGGCCAGGGCCGATCCAAACTCCACGTCATTGCCATTGGTGTCGAAGAGGCCGCCGTTCTTGACGATGGGGGCCCGCCTGCCGGAAATGTTCGTGTGGGTCCCACTGGCCCATTTCAGGCCGCCGCCGTCCAGGGTGACGTTTCCGCTACCGAAGTTGCCGGCGTTGCCAAACTCGATCAGCCCGCCGGTGATGGTCGTGCCGCCCCCGTAGGTGTTGTTGTCGCCTTTGAGCGTGAGCGTGCCGGCGCCGGTCTTTTCCAGCTTGCCGTCGCCGCCGATTGGGCCGGCGAGGGTTTGGTTCGTGTCTTGGTTGAAGATGAGCGTGCCGGTGGAGATGGTGGTGGGGCCGGCGTAGGTGGTGCTGCCTTCGAGCGTGAGTTTGCCATTACCTGTTTTGTTGATGCCGCCTTCGCCCTTGATATCGCCAGCGAAAATCACGTTGTAGCCTCTGACATTGATCTCGACGGCGGTGGCGCTACTCCCGTTCGGCGTGGTGTCCAGCTCTCCGATGTTGGCCTGGCCGCTGTAGAAGAATTCGAGCTTTTGAAAGTTACTTACCGTGCCTGCGATTATGTGTTTTGCGCCCTCCCTTATCAGCGTGTTGCCGGAGAAGGCATCGCCGCCGCTGGCGCTGTAGCCACCGTAAATATTGCCGGTTATGGTGGCTTGTCCGGAGAAGAAGAACCGGACATTGTTGCCCGTAGCATTGCCGCTGACGCTGTAGCCACCGTAAATATTGCCGTCTATGGTGGTGGTTCCGCTCCAGAACCCGACCATGTTGCCCGTAGCATTGTCGCTGGCGTTGTACTCGCCCAAGATGCTGTAGCCAGCCGATGAAGGATTCGAACTCGTACTCCATCCTACAAGGGTGACGTTGTTGCTGGAAGAGGATGGATTGGCGCCGCCCGGAACGACGACTTTTTGGCCGGAGGAATCGGAGCAAGAAGCGGTAAGGCTGCCGTCGCCTTTCAGGCAAGCGGTGTTATTCTCCACGTTGCTGCCGTTGTTAATGGAAATGTTAACGGCCATGACCGGCATGGAGAGCGCGAGCGCCGCGAGCGCCAACATTCCCCCCCCCCCCCCCGAATGCTCAGGAAGTTCTTGAGGAGAGAAAAGTTAGAAGTGCACATGGTGTATCCTTCCGGAAAGGGTGAAAAAACTCGAAGAAAACGGATTCGATTGATTATGAATTGTTTTCAGACGCCTGACTAGGGGTCTGGATGGAAAACCCGAAGTAATACCATCGCGCGCGCCAAAATGACCGAAATCCCGACACGCCGGGCTTGAATATAAACGGCCTGTCGAGCGTAACCTGGTATGACACCGGCTGACGCGCGCGTGCCGGCTTCGCCGCCTACCGCGCGACGCCGGCGCTGTCCGCCTGTTTGTCCGCCCAATAGCTGGAACGCACCATCGGGCCGCAGGCGGCGGCGGAGAATCCCATTTCCATTGCCGCTTCCTCGAATCGCTTGAAGGTGTCCGGGGGCACGTAGCGGATGACCGGCAGATGGTGCGTCGACGGCGCGAGGTACTGGCCGATGGTCAGCATGTCGACCGCGTGGGCGCGCAGATCGCGCATCACTTCCAGGATTTCCTCGTCGGTTTCGCCGAGGCCGACCATCAGGCCGGACTTGCCGGGGATATGCGGATAGCGTTCCTTGAAGCGGCGCAGGAAGGCCAGCGAGTGCGTGTAATCGGCGCCGGGGCGGACCTGCCTGTACAGGCGCGGGACGGTTTCCAGGTTGTGATTGAGCACATCGGGCAGGGCGCGGCCGAGCGCGTCGATGGCCGCGTCCATGCGTCCGCGAAAATCCGGCGCCAGCGTTTCGATCAGCGTGCCGGGCGAGGCGAGGCGCACCGCGGCGACGACTTCGGCGAAGTGGCCCGCGCCGCCGTCGCGCAGATCGTCGCGGTCGACGCTGGTGATTACCACATAGCGCAGTTTCAGGCGCGCCACGCTTTCGGCCAGACGCGCCGGTTCGTCCGCGTCGGGCGGCAACGGCTGCCCGTGGGCGACGTCGCAGAACGGGCAGCGGCGGGTGCAGATGTCGCCGAGGATCATGAAGGTGGCCGTGCCGCGGCCAAAACATTCGCCGATGTTCGGACAGGCGGCTTCCTCGCAGACGGTGTGCAGTTTCTGTTCGCGCAGCAGGCGCTTGATTTCGCCGAAACGCCCGATCTCGCTGCCGGCCTTGACGCGGATCCAGGCCGGTTTGCGCAAGACTTCGTCCGCCGGGACGACGCGGATCGGGATCGGGAGACGCGCCGTTTTCAGCCGGCCCTTTTGCTTGACGCCCGTCACGTTGGCGGCGGGCGGGGAAGTCGGTTCGGTCATGGTGACTCCAGTTGTCGGATCAAGTGCCGGGCGAGCGCTTCGCTGGCCGCCGCCGGCGTGAGTTCGATGCCCAGATCGCGCGTTTGCGTGACCGGCATGCCCACGTGGCCGCAGGGGTTGATCGCCGAGAACGGCGCGAGTTCCATGCCCACGTTGAGCGAGAGACCATGATAACTGCAACCGCGCCGGATGCGCAGGCCGAGCGCGGCGATCTTGGCCGGGCGGGCCGTTTCGCCGCCGCGGTCGACATAAACGCCGGGAGCGCCCGCGAGACGCCTGGCGGCGACGCCGTGTTCGGCCAGCAGGTCGATGACCGCCTGCTCCAGGCGGCCGACCCATTGGCGCACCTTGAGGCCGCGCCGGTTGAGGTCGAGCAGCGGATAGGCGACGACTTGTCCGGGGCCGTGGTAAGTCACCTGCCCGCCGCGATCGACTTTAACCAGCGGGATGCCGTTGTCGACGAGCAAATGTTCCGGCTTGCCGGCCTGGCCCAGGGTGTAAACCGGCGGATGCTCGCAGAGCCACAGTTCATCCCGCGTCGCCGCGGCGCGCGCGGCGGTGAAATCGATCATCGCCCGCCAGGTCGGCAGGTAGTCGACCTGGCCGAGGAAGCGGATCAGCGGAGGCGCGGCGGGCATGGCGACACTTGCCGGGCGGGACATCGGGCGCCTGTTCCGGCGGATTCCCGGTTGGATGCGGAACAGCTCCGGACGCACGGCGCGGCCATCCGGAACCGCGCCGGCCCGTTTTTCCCTTCTCCCGGCCTTGCGGGCCGCTCTCCCCCGGCAGGGGAAAGGGCGTCATCGAGTTTCCACATTGCGCATTTCATCGTAAAACCAACTCCGGTTGAAACCCCGTCCGAAAGGAGCGGCAGTAGGGCCGGCTTCCAGCCGGCCAGCCATGACCCTGGCCGGCAAGATGCCGGCCCCACTTGATGCTGGCTTGATGCCGGCCCCGCTTGATTCCTGCCTGTGAAACGAACTCCGGTTTGCCGCTTCCCGAGCCTTTCCCGGTCGCGGGAAAGATCATCCGGCGCGGGGCGGGCGCTAAAGCACGATCTTGACTTCCGGGTGCGCGCTCAACTCGCGGTAAAGGGCATCGAGCTGCGCCCTGGAGGTGGCGTTGATGGCGCAGGTGAGGCTGACGTACCTGCCGCCGGACGAGGCGCGTGTTTCCATGGCGGCGCCGTCGAAATCCGGGGCGTGGCGCCGCACGATCCCGAGCACGGCCGGCGCCAGCGTATCGCCGGCCCGTCCCATGATCTTCAGCGGAAAAACGCAGGGGAACTCGAACAGCGTCTCTTCCCGCTCAACCACGGCCATGCCTCATGACTTCGTCGCGGAAGGCGCAGAACCACTCATGCATCCGGCGGGTCACCGGGCCGGGCCGGCCGGCTTGCGGCCCCCGGCCGACCGGCCGGCCGTCGAGCATGACCACGGCCAGCACTTCCTTGGCCGACGAGGTGAGCCAGAGTTCGTCGGCGGCGCGCACTTCCTCCTCGCGGATCGGCCGAACGTCGAGCGGCGCGCGATGCGCGGCGGCGAGTTCGAGCACCACGTTGCAGGTGACGCCGGGCAGGATCAGGTGATCCTGCGGCGGGGCCAGGATCACGCCGTCGCGCACGGCAAAGACGTTGGTCGACGAGCCTTCGGTGAGATAGCCGTCGCGGAACATGATCGTTTCGGCGCAGCCGGCGTCGGCGGCGGTCTGGCGGGCCAGGACGTTGGGCAGCAGGGCGACCGTCTTCAGGTCGCAGCGTCCCCAGCGCAGGTCCGGCGCGGTGATCGCGGCGACGCCCCGCTCGCGCTGTTCGGCGCCGGGACGGAGCAGCGGCGCGGCGAACAGGAACACCGTCGGCGGAACGCCGGGCGGGAAGCACGGGTCGCGCTTGTCGTCGGCGCCGCGCGTGATCTGGATGTAGATCGCCTGATCCTCGAAGCCGGCTTCCGCCACCAGACGCCCGACGATCGTTTTCCATTCCGCGTCGCTACGGGGATTGGCCATCCGGATGCCGTCAAGCGACTGTTGCAGGCGGCGCAGGTGCTCGTCGATGCGGAACGGGTGGCGCGAATAGACCGGGATGACTTCGTAGGCGCCGTCGGCGTAGAGAAAACCCCGGTCGAGCGGCGAGATGCGCGCCTCGGCGAGCGGCAGAAATTGTCCATTCAGATAAGCGGTCATGTTTTCATTTGAACCATAGCCAGATGGAGTCGAGCATGCGCCCGAAGACGCCGGCCACCGGCACGGCTTCGATGGCCACGACCGGGAAGTCGCCGTAGGGCTTGCCGTCGAGCGAAATCTTCAGGGTGCCGATCGCCTGCCCGCTGCCGACCGGCGCGATCAAGGGCTGCCGCGACGACAGCTCGGTCTTGAGGCGCGAGGAAAAGCCCTTGGGCACGGCGATGACGAAATCGTTCTGGAAGCCGGCCTTGACCGTCGACGCGGAGCCTTTCCACACTTTCATGTTCGATATCGCCTGGTCCTTGGCGTACAGGCGCACGGCCTCGTAGGACTGGAAGCCGTAATTGAGCAGCTTGAGCGACTCCCGCGTGCGCACGGCGTCCGATGCGGCGCCGAGGACGATGGCCAGCAAACGGCGGTCGCCGCGCCTGGCCGAGGCGATCAGGCAGTAGCCGGCCCCTTCGGTATGGCCGGTCTTGACCCCGTCCACGGTCGGGTCGAGTTGCAGCAGGCGATTGCGATTGGCTTGAGTGATATTGTTGTAGCGGAATTCCTTCATCGAATAGTATTTGGCGTATTCGTTCGGGAAATCGCGGATCAGCATGCCGGCCAGCACGGCCAGATCGCGCGCCGTGGTGTAGTGCTCCGGATCGGGCATGCCCGAGGCGTTGCGAAAGCGGGTGTTCTTCATGCCCATGCGTTGCGCTTCCCGGTTCATCATCTGCGCGAAATTATCCTCGCTGCCGGCGATCGCCTCGGCCAGCGCCACGCTGGCGTCGTTGCCGGACTGGACGACCACGCCCTTGATCAGATCCTCCACCGCGACCTGGGTGTCAACCTTGATGAACATCCGCGAACCCGGCGTTCGCCAGGCCTTTTCCGATATCAGCACGGTCTGCCCCAGCTTGATCGCGCCTTGCCTGATGGCCGCGAAAGTCAGGTACACGGTCATCAATTTGGTCAGCGAGGCCGGTTCGATACGCTCTTCGGCGGCCTGCGCGGCCAGTTCCTGCCCGGAGGCCGATTCCACGAGCAGCCAGGCTTTTGCCGCCAGCGCCGGCGGTTCCGGCATTGGCTGGGCGCGCGCCAGCAGCGGGAAAAGCAGCGCGATCAGGAAAAATGGACGAAACGAGATAAACATGGGAAACGCTTCCGTTGAGATGGCGGAGCAGGGATTATACCTATCCCGGCCGGTGCGGCGGGCCGCCTCGCCGATTCGCGCGGCGGCGCTTTCAGAGTCGATCGCGCTCATGCCGAGGCGCCCGGACAAGGGCATTTTGGCGTAAGATAATTGCCAGATATCAATAAGGAGGGTGGCGGCGATGAAATGTTGCTGGTCGCGGATTCATCCGTATCTCCGGCCGTTCCGGGAAACGGCGGCGCGCAGGGAAACCGTCCCGCGGACGGAGACGCGCGGTTTCGAGAGTTTCTTCCAGGCGCTTCCGCAGCAGGGCCGTTCGCCCCCTCGCCGCTGATCGCCCGATTGGCCGGGTCCGGCGCGGTTGCGGATTTGGTCGTGGACTCCGGCCGTGGATTCCATTCCCCGCAGGTATTCATCATCACAACCATCAAAGATAGGCGCATTCGTCATGAGCCAAATAGTTTTTCAATGGATTTCGGCCATCATTTTCCTGCTGGCCATTCTGCATACTTTTTCGGCCCCGTATTTCGAGAAGATAGCGCACCGCTGTTCCGAGCATGCCGGCGTATTCCATCTGCTCGGCGAGGTCGAGGCGGTGTTCGGCACCTGGGCGCTGATTCTGCTGCTCATCATGTGCGCCATGGTGGGCACGACGGACGCCATCCATTACCTGGAACACCGCGATTTCACCGAGCCGATGTTCATTTTCGCGATCATGGTGATGGCGGCCAGCAAGCCCATCCTGAACTTTTGCCGGAACATCGTGCGTCTTCTGGCGAACCTGCTTCCGGTGCCGTCGAGCATGGCCTTCTATTTTGTCTCGCTGTTCTTCGTGCCGCTGCTCGGCTCGTTCATCACCGAACCGGCGGCCATGACGCTGGCGGCCTTCATGCTGCGCGACATGTTCTATTCGCGGGGCATCTCGACCCGGCTCAAGTACGCGACGATCGGCGTGCTGTTCGTGAACGTTTCCATCGGCGGGGTGCTGACGCCGTTCGCCGCGCCGCCCGTATTGATGGTGGCCGGCAAGTGGGGCTGGGACATCGCGTTCATGATCACGACCTTCGGCTGGAAAGCCGTGCTGGCGACCTGCGTCAATGCGCTGGCGGTGACCTATCTCTTCCGCCAGGAGCTGCGCGAAATGCGCGCCGAACCCCCGGCCAGCGGCGAGGACGAGCCGATACCGCGCTTCGTGACCGTCGCGCATCTGCTGTTCCTGACCGGGGTCATCGTGTTCGCCCACTACTCCGTGGTCTTCATGGGGCTGTTTCTGTTCTTTCTCGGTTTCGCCACGGCTTACAAGCGTTATCAGGACCGGCTGATCCTGCGGGAAGGGTTGATGGTGGCCTTCTTCCTGGCCGGGCTGGTCACCCTGGGGGGGCAGCAGCAATGGTGGCTGCAGGAGCTGCTGATGGGCATGGATACTTCCAGCGTCTATTTCGGGGCCACCGCGCTGACCGCGGTCACCGATAACGCGGCCCTGACCTATCTCGGCTCGCTGGTCGTGGGATTGACCGACGAATTCAAGTACGCGCTGGTTGCCGGCGCGGTTTC
>JAISNE010000151.1 GCA_031276375.1 Accumulibacter sp. | reverse complement strand
AACTGGGTGCTGGGCGTGGTCCGGCGGCGCAGCGTGACCTCGGATTCGCAGGCGGTCATCGGCATCCAGACGCTTTCGCGCAACGCGCAAAGCATCGAACTGCGTCCGCGCGCGACGGGAGTTTCAGCGGGGGAGGCCATTCCCGGAATCTGGCTGCGCGGGGACGGCCCGTCGGAACAGGTCCGTCTGGCGCTGCCGCCGAGGAGTTTCAATGTGCGTCAGGTTCTGGAATTCGTCCAGGAAGGCAAGCGTTACCTGCTGACGCCGATGGAACTCGAAGAGAGCGGCGGAGGTTTCGAGATCGGCATTTACCGGCAACAGTTGCTGGCATGAGCTTGACGGTTTTTCGCTGACCGAGCGTCCACCTTTCACTCCGGACGCGGCTTGCCGCCGTCTCGATCGGCCTCCTTGAGCAACTGGAAAATCGCCCGGTAATTGCGCGGCGGCGCGTTCCGTTCTTTTTCCTCCAGGGCCGCGCGGCGCAAGGAACGCAGGCGCCGCGAGTCGACGTCCGGATAAAGCGTGGCGATTTCATGCAACGCCGTTTCGTTTTCCAGCAGCGCGTCACGCAAGCGTTCCAGCCTGTGCAGCCGCGCCGTGTCGGCGGCGGAATCGCCGCGCGCGCCGGCCAGCGCGGCACGAATCGGTTGATCTTCCACGTTGCGCATCAAACGGCCGATGTACTGCATCTGCCGGCGCCGGGCCTCGTCCTGGCGAGACATGCGCTGGACCATCCCGAGGGCTTCGCGCAAATCCTCGGGAAGATCGATCTTTTTCAGGCGCTCGGCAGGCAAGCCCGCCAGCGCCTCGCCGAGCGCCTGCAACTCCTCCATGTCGCGCTTGCGCCGGGTCTTGGAGGGAGTCCGCGGTTCGTCGTCAAGTTGTAGTTTCATCGGCATTCCTTGTAAAACCAGCTCCGGTTTGAAACATCGTCCGCAAGAAAGACACGGCGTTTGAATTCCCTTTCGTGTTCCTTTTCCCCTCGTGGGAGAAGGCGTCGAAAGCGGATGAGGGCAGCGCCGTTTGCCCAAACGCTCATGGTCATGGCGCGGTCGTGCATCCAGATCCGAATCTGGATGATTTGAAAGTCGAGATGCGCTAACCCTCGCGGTGATAAGGGTGCCGGCGAATCACGCTGGCGGCGCGGTAAAGCTGTTCGCACAGCACCAGCCGGGCCATGACGTGTGGCAGGGTCAGGCTGGACAGGCGGAGGACGGCGTCGGCGCGTGTCTTGATTTCGTCGTCGATGCCGTCGGCGCCGCCGATGACGAAGGCCGTGTCGCCGCCTTCCCGCATCCAGCTTTCGAGTTGCCGCGCCAGTTGCAGCGTGGTCATGTCCGCGCCGCGCTCGTCGAGAACGATGCTGCGCGGGAAACCAGGCAAGGCCGCTTGCAGGCGGGTTTTTTCGGCGGCCAGCAATTGTTCGCGGCTCTTTGCGCCGCGCGGCTCGGGCTTGATTTCGACGACCGACAAGGGCAATTCACGCGGCATGCGCTTGAGGTATTCGGCGCAACCGGCGGCGGCCCAGGCGGGCAGTTTGTGGCCGACGGCGAGGATGCGTAGCTTCATCGTAAAACCAACTTCGCTTGCCCCCCGAAAGGAGCGGCAAGTAGGGCCGGCTTCCAGCCGGCCATCCATAACTCCTGGCCGGCAAGATACCGGCCCCCCTTTCTTGCTCCGATCCTGCGCCGCGAAGCGCCGCTCACTGACCGCCCTCAGTCCTCCGCCCCCGATTCCGGGAAACTAGGGAGAGAAGACAGGGACAGGGAACAATAAATCCTGCGGGCGCAAAGCGCCCGGTAACTGACTGTCCTCTGTCCTCCGTCTTCTGTCCTCTGATCACGGGCGTTCTTCCGCGGCGGCGGCTCGGCGCACGCGCTCCGGCCCCTTGCCGCCCCACAGTTCTTCCAGGTTGTAGTAGCCGCGGATGGCCGGCTGCATGATGTGCGCGACCACGTCGCCCAGGTCGACCAGCACCCATTCGCCGGCTTCTTCGCCTTCCGCCGAGAGGATTTCGACGCCCGCCGCGCGTGCCTTGTCCGCGACGTTGCGCGCCAGCGAACGGACGTGGCGGCTGGAGTCGCCGCTGGCGATGACGATGCGTTCGAACAGCGGGGTGAGTTTGCGGGTGTTGATGACTTCGATGTCTTTGCCCTTGATGTCTTCGAGGGCGGCGACGACGATTTTTTCGAGCTGGGCGATTTTCATCGTGGGTTCAATTCTCCGTGTAGAAGCGGTGTTCATGGATGTGCGCGAGCACGCTTTGCGGCAGCAGGTAGCGCGGACTCGCGCCGGTCGACAGCAGGGAGCGGATGCGCGTGGCCGAGATGTCCAGCGGCGTCATGACGAAGCTGGCGATGCATCCCGCCGGGGCGCCGGCCAGCCGCCCGATATCCCGGCACGAGCGGCGGCGGAACACGGCGGCCAGTTCGGGAGGCAGGCTTTCCGGGTCGATCGAGTAGCCCGGACGATGCGCGACGGCGACGTGCGCCAGCTCGAACAGGCGTTCCCAGCGGTGCCAGCCGGCCATCGCGGCAAAGGTGTCGTTTCCCACCAGCAACACCAGCGGGCGCTTCGCGCCGAATGCGTCCGGTTGGCGCAGGCGTTCGAGCGTGGGCACGGTGTAGCTCATCCCCGGCGTGTCGACTTCCGACGAATCGAGTTCGAAGCGCGGATTGCCGGCGATGGCCAGGCGCACCATGTCCAGCCGCTGCCGCGGGCCGACCCGCGGCGTGTCGCGCAGGGCCGGACGGCCGGCGGGAATCCAGCGCACGCCGCGCAGGCCGAGGACGTCGACGGCTTCCTCGGCGAGCCGCAGATGGCCGAAATGCACCGGGTCGAAGGTGCCGCCGAAAATGCCGAGCGCTTCCGGCGGTGTTTCAGAGCGCATCCTGCTGGCCCACGAAGATGTCGCGGTAGCTGATGTAGAAGCTGGCGTACCAGGTCGGCAGGAGGACCAGGCTGATGGCCACGACGGCCATCGTCGCCAGCAGCCACTCGCCGAACAGGCTGCCGAGCAGGATCAGGACGAACATGCCGGCGAGCGCGACGGCCAGCAGGGACAGCAGATACAGCAGGAGCGGGCGCCAGTTGCGCAGACAGGCCACCAGGCTGAAAAACAGCGATTTGCCGGCGGACATGTCGTGCCAGGCGACCAGCACCGGGGCGAAGTGAAATACCATATTGACCGGAATGAGCAGGACGATGGCCAGCGGAGAAAAGGACATCGAGACCGGCCCCGGCGTCTCGCCGCGGTCCAGCGCTTCGTTCATGGCCGGCATGCGCAGCGACATCCCGTCGCCGAACAGCGTGGACAGGCCCAGCACCAGCAGCATGACCAGAACATAAATAATGCCGAGCGCGAACAGGGTTTGCAGATTGCGGTGGAAACCCGAAAAGAGAACTTGCGGCGACAGTTCTTCTTTCCTGTGGATCAGCCGGCAGGCGTTCATCAGGCTGACCGAAAAGGCCGGCACCAGCAGGACGCTGGCCCACTGGCCGATCACCGGAACGGCCGAGACGACGGCTGTCGACAGCAGGTAGCCGAGCACCAGGAAACTGAGCAGCGCGGGTTTGTGCTGGAAGATGGCGAAGCCTTCGATGAGCCAGCGCAATCCACGGCCGGCCGGTAGGGTCAATGCTTGCATGGCGAAAATCAGTGGAACACGAAGACGTCCTGGTAGGAGGCGTAAGCCGTTCCAGCCAGTACGGGAATGAGCACGAGATATCCCAGGCCGGCCGGCAGCACGGCGAAAAAGCCCAGGATGTTGACGATCAGGCCGAGAATCAGGAAAGGCAGGATGTTCTTCAGGCAGGCCGCGAAGCTGGCCCGGCACGCCCTGAGCGGCGGCATGCCGTTGAACAGCACCAGCGCGGGCGCGAACCACATGACCATGCACAGCGGGATGAACAGCAGCCAGGCAAGCAGCGCGAGAACGAGCACTCCGCCCGCCATGAGGGCGATCCACGCCAGTCCTGCGGTAGCGGATCCCATGTGGCCAGTGAACGGCAGAAGCACGGCCAGCGCGACGAGGACCTCCGCGAGCAAGTAGATCACGCCGAGAACGATCAGCGGCGCGGTGCGCGTGGTCAAGCCGGCGGCCAGGTCGGACAGTCCGAACACGCCTTCGTCGGCGGCCTTCCGGCACATGGCGAACAAGCCGGCGGAGAGGATCGGCGCGAGCAGACTGGCGAGCAACAACACGGCCCACCCGATCATGTACATCAACGCGATGAAAGCGGCGGTCAGGGTCAGCATGCTCACCAACCACCGAACGGGGTTGACCAGGAACAGATTCCAGCCGAAGCGCAGCCAGATGAAGACGGCATCGGCGCCGACCGCGCGGCTGCGGCCATCGCGGCCCGGCGCCGGGATCGGGAAGGGGCTCATGGACGCTGGATTCCCCGGCGGAAGCCCGCGAGGGTCATCAGAAAGTACCGATGACCCACTGCGGAACGCTCAATCCCGGCGTTCCCGGCCCTTCCATGAGGACGAAGGAACCGTCGCCGCGATGGTCGACGAGGAAGTAAGGCTCGCCGTGCAGCGGAGTGATCTTGATCTTGTACAGACGGCCGTTGAGGCGGTATTCCTCGATGGTCTCGCCGTCGCGCTGGCGAATGGTGATCTGCGGCTCCACCGAATCGTCCAGCGGCACCAGGGCCGGCGGCTTGTCATCGGGCGTTTCGGCGGGCCAGGCCCAAACCGGGACAATGGCCAGGGCCAGCGTGACGAGGAAAGGAGGAAGGCGGCGCATGACGGGATATCCGGGGAAACTTGCGGGGAATTGTATTACAGATTGAGCAACTTCTCCCGTTCCTCCGGCAGCGAAGCGAAACCATTGCGCTCATAGTGTCTGAAAATGGCATCAACCACTTCTTCCGGCTTATCGATCAACTGGATCAGGCCGACGTCGTCCGGGTCGATCATCTTCTCGGCCACCAGCGTGCTCTTGAACCAGTCGATCAGGCCGCGCCAGAACGGCTCATGCACCAGGATGATCGGGATTTTCCGGCTTTTGCCGGTCTGCACCAGGGTCAGCGCTTCGAGCAGCTCGTCGAGCGTGCCGAAGCCGCCGGGCATGACCACGTAGGCGCTGGCGAAACGCACGAACATGTACTTGCGCGCGAAGAAGTGGCGGAAGGTCTGCGAGATGTCCTGGTAGCTGTTGCTTTGCTGCTCGCGCGGCAACTGGATGTTCAGTCCGATGCTCGGCGAGCGGCC
>JAISNE010000043.1 GCA_031276375.1 Accumulibacter sp. | reverse complement strand
AGTTCCTCGCGGATGCGTTCGTTGATCAGCACGTTGGCGTCGATGGCCATGCCGAGCGCCAGCGCGATGGCGGCGATGCCCGGCAGCGTCAGCGTGGCTTGCAGCAGCGACAGCAGGGCGACCAGGAACAGCAGGTTGGAGGCCAGCGCGAGCACCGAGATGAATCCGAACAGCACGTAGTAGATGGTCATGAAAACGGAGATGCCGGCAAAACCCCACAGCGTCGAGTGGAAGCCTTTTTTGATGCTTTCGGCGCCGAGGCTCGGGCCGATGGTGCGCTCCTCGATGATTTCCATCGGCGCGGCGAGCGAACCGGCGCGCAACAAAAGCGCCGTATCGTTGGCCTCGACCGTGCTCATGCGGCCGGAAATCTGCACGCGCCCGCCGCCGATCTCGGTACGGATCACCGGCGCCGTGACGACTTCGCCCTTGCCTTTTTCAATCAGCAGGATAGCCATGCGCTTGCCGACATTCTCGCGGGTGATGTCCCGGAAAACACGCGCGCCCGTCGAATCCAGCGTCAGATGCACCGCGGGTTCCTGCGTCTGGTTATCGAATCCCGGCTGCGCGTCGGTCAGGCGATCGCCGGTCAGCACGACCTGCTTCTTGACCAGCAGCGGTTGTCCGCCGCGTTCGACATACAGTTCATCGCCGAAAGGAACCTGCCCGCTCAACGCGGCCTCCAGCGCGCCGGGGGTTTCATCGACCATGCGGATTTCCAGCGTGGCCGTGCGTCCGAGGATATCCTTGGCCTTGGCGGTATCCTGGACGCCGGGCAACTGGACGACGATGCGGTCGGCGCCCTGCTGGGCGATCACCGGTTCGGCGACGCCGAGTTCGTTGATCCGGTTGTGCAGCGTGCCCATGTTCTGCTTGATGGCGAATTCCTGGATTTTGCCGAGTACCGCCGGTTTCAGCGTGACGACCAGACGCGGATCGCCGCCGTCGCCCTGGTCGGCCAGCGCCAGATCGGGCTGGCTGTCTTCCATCGCGGCGCGCGCCCTGGCGCGGGTCTCCTGGTCGCGGAAACGGACGACGACGCGCTCGCCTTCACGCCCGACACCGCCGTGGCGGATGCCCTTGTCGCGCAGCAGGCTGCGCAAGTCCGCGCCGATGCCGTCGAGGCGCTTGGTCAGCGCGCCTTTCATGTCGACCTGGAGCAGGAAATGCACGCCACCGCGCAAGTCGAGGCCGAGATACATCGGCAAGGCGCCCAGGCTGCTCAACCAGCGCGGCGAACTCGACAGCAGGTTGAGCGCCACCACGTATTGCGCGTCGGCGGGATCGGGGTTGAATTGTTTCTCCAGCAGATCCTTGGCCTTGAGCTGCGTATCGGTGTCCTGCAGGCGAACCTTGACCCCGTTGGAGTCGAGGAAGATGCCGCTGGAGACGATGCCGGCCGCTTCGAGCGTGCTCTCGACACGACCGAGCGTCGCGGTGTCGACCTTGAGCGTGGCCTTGGCGCTGGAGACCTGCACCGCGGGCGATTCGCCGAAAAAGTTCGGCAAGGTGTAGGTGAAACCGATCAGCAGCGCGACGACGACGACGATGTATTTCCAGAGCGGATAACGGTTCATTTTTTGAGCGGGGAATGGAAGAGGAAGCGCGCGCGGGGAAAGAAGAAAAAATGAAGGAAAGGAGATTCCCCTCCCCCTCTTCCCGCGCCGGGATTTGTCACAGGTTCTTCAGCGTGCCTTTCACCAGAACGACGGCGACGGCCCCTTTCTGCATCTTGATTTCGACGTTTTCGGCAATCTCGATGGTCACGAATTCCTCGCCGACCTTGGTGATGCGTCCCGCCATGCCGCTCTGGGTGACGACTTCGTCGCCCTTGGAAAGCGCTTCGAGCAGTGCCTTGTGTTCCTTGGCCTTCTTCTGCTGCGGGCGCATCATCAGGAAGTAGAACACGGCGATCATCAGAATGATCGGCAGGAACTGCATGATGTCCGCCCCGCCCGCTGCCGCGGTCTGGGCATAAGCATTGCTGATCAGCACATTAATCTCCTGGAGGGTGAAATTGGATGACGGATATTACGGAAAGACAAGCGTACGGAAAGGCAAGCGCGCTATTGTATCACCGCGTCTTCCGCGTCCGGCGAACGGCTTCCTTCGCCGCGCGCGGCATGAAAGGCGGCAACCCTTTGCGCCAGCCGGCCGGCGGCGATGGCTTCGCGCATTTCGCGCATCAGGGTCTGGTAATAGCATAGATTGTGCAGCGTGTTGAGCTGCGCGCCGAGAATCTCGCCGACGCGGAACAGGTGGTGCAGGTAAGCCCGGCTGAAATTGCGGCAAGTGTAGCAATCGCACGATTCGTCGAGCGGACGCGGATCGTTCCTGTGCCGCGCGTTCTTGATCCGGATGTCGCCGTGGCGGGTGAACAGGTAGCCGTTGCGCGCGTTGCGCGTGGGCATCACGCAATCGAACATGTCGATTCCCGCCAGCACGCCATGCACCAGGTCCTCGGGCGTGCCGACGCCCATCAGGTAGCGCGGCTTCCCCGCCGGCAGCCGGGGCGCGACGTGGGCGAGAATGCGCGCCATTTCTTCCTTGGGCTCGCCGACCGACAAGCCGCCGATGGCGAAACCGTCGAAACCGATATCGCAAAGACCGGCCAGCGACTCGTCGCGCAAGACCTCGTGCATGCCGCCCTGGACGATGCCGAACAGCGCGTTGGGATTCTCCAGGCGGTCGAATTCGCCGCGCGAACGCTTCGCCCAGCGCAGCGACAACCGCATCGACGACGACGCCACGTCGAAAGCCGCCGGATAAGGCGTGCATTCGTCGAAGATCATCGCCACGTCGGAATTCAGAATGTTCTGGATGCGCATCGATTCCTCGGGTGTCAGAAACAGCTTGTCGCCGTTGAGCGGCGACGAGAAACGGACACCTTCTTCATCGATCCTGCGCAGCGCGCCGAGCGAAAACACCTGGAAGCCGCCGGAATCGGTCAGGATCGGCCCGTCCCAGCCCATGAAGCGGTGCAGCCCACGATGCGCCGCGATGACCTCCAGCCCCGGCCGCAGCCACAGGTGGAAAGTATTGCCCAAGCAAATCCGCGCGCCGGACGCGAAAAGATCGCGCGGAGTCATCGCCTTGACCGTGCCATAAGTGCCAACCGGCATGAACACCGGCGTCTCGACGATACCGTGGGCAAGCGCCAAGCGCCCACGGCGGGCGGCGCCATCGGTAGCGAGGAGTTCAAAGCGCATCTTGAGCGTTTTCAAGTGATTCAACGACTGGAATCATAACAACTCCATTTGATATCGTCTAAATCATGGCGTACAGGCAATATCATTGCCTGGAGACAACGGGATGACACCGATGTCATGTCGCGCGGGTATTCCGCGGCAGCCAATCGCCGATATCCTCGGATATCACCTGAATAGCGTGAGCCGGTGGATTCATTCAATGGATCGGGCGCAAGCGTGGCATTCACTTGGTTCTTTGTCCCCAGCGTCCTGCCGCAGACCTTGTGCCAACCAACATCAAGGCACAGTTGAACGCCCGACTTGCGTTGCGCGTCAACGACTACCAATCATCGAAGATGATTCTGGACGACACTGGAGCGCAACACCTACAAAAACATGGCGACATGCTGTTCAAAGACGCGGCGGGGTACGAACGGGCGCAGGGGGATTTCGTTCCGGCAGCGGAGATCGAGAATCTGCTTATTCCAATTCCTAAAAATGTTTAGCATCATCTCATCGCCTGGAAGAACGAAAAACAGCGTTTGCCGATGCTCATTCGCGGCGCGCGGCAGGTAGGCAAGACTTGGCTGATGCGGGAGTTCGGGCGGACGCACTTCACGAGCGTGGCCTACGTCAATTTCGACGACAACGCGCGGATGCGGGCGCTTTTCGATGGCGATTTCGACATTCCGCGCTTGCTCGCGGGTTTGCGCTTGGGGTCGGGGGTGAAAATCACGCCGGGGACGCTGCTGGTTTTCGATGAAGTCCAGGAAACGCCGCAGGCCCTGTCGAGTCTGAAATATTTCCGCGAGAACGCGCCGGAATACGCCACTCTCGCTTCCGGGTCGCGGCTGGGCATCGCGCTTCACGCGGGCGCCTCTTCCCCCGTGGGGAAGGTGGATTTCATGGATTTGCAGCCGATGTGCTACCGCGAAGTGCTGGCGGCGCTGGAGCAGGAAGAGATGGCGGCGCTTTTGCGGTCGCCGGACTGGGCGTTGCGGAGCGTTCGGCGAGCGTTACGCGGAGCGATTGAGACTGGAGCACCTGAGAAAAGCCATCTGATCGGGCTTTTTGTTTTTCACCCCTTGCAAGTCTTTTTCAAAAGCACTCCTTTTTCTTCCCGTTTCATCCCGACTTTTCCCTATTTATCTCGTTCCCTGTCACGAAAGCCCGGCTACATTGTCCCGACCGCTTCACACAAGACCGTTACCAGTCCTGCATGTGCCGGTAGGCTACTCGTCGTGACGCTGTTTCCGGTCTTCGCTGACGTAGCTGCCGTTGATGTGCTCCAGCGTGGTGAAATCGGCCTCGGCGAGCCATGCGCCCGGCGTCCCGTCGCGCAGGAGATCGCGTACCATTTCGGGATGCGCGAAGAGGAGCTTGTAGTCGCTGTCGTGGGTAGCGATCATCGTTCTTTCCGTCCGCGTCATCCATCCCCGCGCGGCCGCCGGCAAAGGTTTCCCGGTAGCCGGGAATCATTCGGGACAGGACAGGGAAGGAGCCATCGAAGCAAGGTTTTTCCCATGTCCTGGCGATGAATGGTTTTCAGAACGTCACCGTTCTGAAATCTTCCAACATCCAGATCGCTTGCCCGGCTTCGGCGGCGAGTTCGTTGAATGCTTCGACTTCCGCCTTGCTGAACAGGAGACCGCCCGCCGCCGCTGTCTTTTTGGCGAATTCGGCTTCGATCTGGCCGGGCAGAAT
>JAISNE010000015.1 GCA_031276375.1 Accumulibacter sp. | reverse complement strand
TCCTGTTGGCGGCGCTCACGTATTGGCTGATCGAACGGCCTGTCAGGTTCGGGCGCCGGGCCATGAGGAGCAAGACCGCGGCGCTCGTCGTGTTGATGGTCATCTTGGGGGGTATCGGCGGGTGGGTATTTTGGGAAAATGGAATCCCCGCGCGGAAGAGTTTGCCGATCAAGGCCGCCAATCTCTCGATGAATTATGACAAGCTCTTTCTTTTCAATCCTGGGAATCATTCTTGCGCACAAATTCCAGGTTATTACGAAGATAATATCAAAATATACCAAACCTGTGACTATCGGGATGTCAACGGAAATACGACAGTGGCCCTGATCGGTTACAGCCACGCGCGCGCAATCTTTCCGGACGTGGCGGCATACAACGCGTCGAAAGGAGTGAATACGCTTGTTTTATGGCGACCTGCGCTTGCGAATCCCGTGAACAGGAAAACGCATACTGAGTACCCAGATAAGGAGGATAACATCCGGTTTTCGGAATGGGTGTTTCAAGTCCTGGAGAGCGACCCCAAAATAAACAAGGTTTTCATATTCGCTCATCCGGACGAAGGGATGCAGCCGGCCATTGACCGTCTTCACGCAAAAAACAAGAAGGTATACGTCGTCGAACGGCATCCGCATTTGCCATTCGACATAAAATCGGTATTGCCCGAGCAGCCTTTTCGTCCCAAAAAAGAGATTCACAGTCCTCGGTCGAGAGAAGACAAGCGTTTCGATGCCGAGCGCGAGCAATTGAATCGGCTGAGAAACGCGACGATAGTTCCTACACGCGATATTTTTTGTCCAACGGAGGAGTGTCTGATTTTCGATGGCGCCGGGCGACCGCTCTATTTTGACAATGGACATTTGACATCGGGGATCGGCGGCAGGTTACTCCTGGAGAAGGCTCTTAAACCCTATCTTGACGAATAGCGGCGGTTCCTCTTCGCCAGCACGCTGGAGAAGGCCGATGCGGGTCGGGGCGGGGCGGCGCGGCTTGTTTTTTGCTCGCGGCGGGCGCGCATCCACCGGAACCGTCGGGCCAGACCGGCAGGCCGCTAAGGCAATTCCTCACCCCGCGCGCCGGCGCGCGGGCCGATGGCGCCCAGCCACTGTTTGAGCGACGGCGCCTCGCCGTTGAACAGCACGGAATAGTAGAGGGTGTTGCTGGCTACTTTCTTGACGTAATCGCGCGTTTCGTTGAACGGGATCGTCTCGGTGTAGATCGCGCCTTCCAGCGGACGGTCGGCCTGCCATTTTTGCGCCCGGCCCGGCCCGGCGTTGTAGGCGACCGAGGCGAGCACGGGATGGTTGTCGAAACGCTCCATGACCAAGCGCATGTAGCTGGTGCCGAGCAGCACGTTGGTCTCGGTATCGTTGACCCGGCCCGGCTGGAAGTTCTTCAGCCCGATCTTCGCGGCTACCCAGCGCGCGGTGTTCGGCATCAACTGCATGAGTCCCGAAGCGCCCGCCGACGAGCGGGCGTTGGTCACGAAACGGCTCTCCTGGCGCATCAGGCCGTAAACCCAGGCGTCGTCCAGCGACTGCTCGCGGGCGGCGGGACGAATCTGTTCGTCGAAGGGCGAGAGATAGCGCCGCGTGAAGTCATGCTCTTCGCGCGTGCGCTCGGCGGCGGCGATGGCGCGGTCATACACCCCGGCGCGTTCGGCCAGCGCCGAGGCGGCCAGCAGCTCGCGGTCGCTCATCTCGCGCATGGCCCAGTTCCATTCGCGCACGGCTTCCGTGCGCAGGTTCAGGCGGAACAGCGCGAGCGCGCGCCGGATCGAGCCGTTGGCCGCCACCCGCGCCGTTTCGGCCGGCGACGGCGGCGCGGCCCTGGGCGGCAGCGTGACGCCGCGCCCCAATTCCTCGTCGGCAAGCAGGCTGTAGAAGATCGGCTGCCCGGAAATGCTGGCGAACAGGGCATTGGCCCGGTCGGCGCGGCCGCCGGCCCGATGCGCGCGCGCCAGCCAGTAAATCCAGACCGGCTGTCCGGCCAGCGCCGGCGGCAGCTTTTCGATCGCCGAACGCGCCTGTTCCCAGTCCTGCGCGCGCAGCGCGGCGCGTATCCGCCATTGCGCCGCATCGTCGGACATCGGCGCGTCGCCGGCCTTGCCATACCAGTCGAGCGCCTCGGTCATGTGTTGCATCGCGGCCTGCCAGCCGATCATGCTCCAGGCCCAGCCTTTCTCGCCGGTTTCGAGCAGCGCGTCCAGCCGCTCCAGTTCTTCGGCGGCCAGGCGCGGATCGCGGCGGGCGATGCGCGCGATGGCCAGGGCGATGAGTTCCCGATGCATGCGGCTGTTGGTCAGCCGGGTCTTGCCCAGCCAGGGCAGCGGCGCGTCGGTCACCGCCTGCGCCGTCTTGGCGTCCGGCGTCTGGCTCCGGGGCAGATAGTTCATGCCGCGGCGCGCGCCGGTCAGGCGATTGCTCTCGATCAGCCGGCGGATGCGCGCCCATACGTCACCGGCCAGGACGCGCTGGTCGACGATCAGCGCCTCGAGGATCGGATGACAGGAGTCCGGCGGGTCGATCAGGTTCAGCCAGAGCGGCATCGCCTCATCGAGCGCGCTCGCGTCGTTGCGCGCCAGCCGGCTTTGCAGCGCATAACAGGCCAGTTCCTGATCCGGCCGCGCCAGCGCCGGGTACTCGGCGTCGAAAAGGGACCACTGCCGCCGCAGGCCCAACTGCTTGAGCCAGTCGCCGCGCACCTTCTCGGCGAGGTAGTCGCCCTCGTTGGCGGCCAGGAAGGCCATGACCGCCGCCGGATCGAGATCGCCCTTCAAATCCAGTTGCAGCCGCCAGTAATCGACATAGACCGCCAGCTCGTGCGCCCGCAGCTCGCCGGCCAGGCGTTCGAGCCGCGCGCGATTGCCCGCCTGCGTGGCGTCCCGGGCGGCCAGGAACGTTTCGTCCAGGGACACGGCCGCCATCGCCGGACACAGGCGGAAAAAGATGAACAGCAACGGAAAAGCGACAAAACGGAACTTCATGATATGCTGGAAAACCCGAAAACACAGCTTTTCAGCATATCACATGCCAATCGATCCGGCCGCCGGGAGCGGCGGCAATCCCGACGGCGACGATGCTTGCCGGGCGGCGCGGCGGCGCGAACTGCGGCGCGCCGCCATCGCGCGCCGCATGGCCTTGAGCCAGGACGATCACGCTCGGCGCGCGCAAGCGCTCCGCGAGCATCTCCAGTTGAATTTTCCGCAACTCGCCGCCATGCGGGTCGGCTTCTGCTGGCCGATCAACAACGAGCCGGATCTGCGCCCGCTGCTCGAAACGTGGATGCGGGCGGGCGACGCCGGCTTCGCCGCGTTGCTGCCGGTGGTGCGCGAGCACGACGCCGCGCTCGCTTTCCGCCGCTGGCGGCCGGGCACGGCGATGGCGGTCGATCGCTACGGCATTCCCGCGCCCGCCGAAGGCGACTTCGCGCAGCCGCAGGCGTTGTTGATCCCGCTGGCCGCTTTCGACCCCGCCGGCTTCCGGCTGGGCTACGGCGGCGGCTATTTCGACCGCACGCTGGCCCGCCTGCGCCCCCGCCCGCTGGCGATCGGCGTCGGTTTCGAACTGTGCCGGGTGGACAGCATCCACCCCGAACCGCACGACCAGCGCCTCGATGCCGTCGTCACCGAAGTCGGTGTCGTTGGCTTCGGCGCGGAGGGAATCGGTTGAAATCCAGGGGAACGTGTGTCGGAAGATAGGTGTGTTCATGTCGTCCAATGTGTCCATGTTTGTCATGGACCTGTCTTATGGATTCGAGATCGGCGCGTGACCGCCTCCGGCCATTGTTCGGACCGGCAACAAACGGATGGGCACGGTACGGCCAAACGCTATCCTTCGGGCTTTCAACCCACAGAGGAAACAGACTGTACCGCGCTTTCCGAAACGACCCCAAACACGGATTCGATTGGGAAGATATAAATATATAAGAGGACAGTCATATTTGCGGCGCGTCGCGCCGGTCACTGACTGTCTTCCGTCTTCTGTCCTCCGATATCGATTTCACGGCCTTTCTCCACCATGGTCGAATCGATCAGGATGGTCACCCGCCGGTTGCGCGCGCGGCCTTCGGCCAGGAGGTTGGGCTCGACGGGGCGCGTGTCGGCGTAGCCGATCGCCGTGAGCCGGTCGGGAGGAACGCCGGATTCGATGAACAGGCGCAGCACGGTGGTCGCGCGTACCGCCGAGAGTTCCCAGTTGGACGGGAATTGCGGGGTGTTGATCGGTACGTCGTCGGTGTGCCCTTCGATGGTGATCGGGAAATCCGTCGGGGCCAGCACCTGGGCGATGGCGTGCATGGCTTTCGATGAGAGCGGGTTCAGGATGGCTTGTCCGGGGGCGAACAGGATGCTGTCGTTGATTTCGATGGTGACGCCGCGGCTGGTCTCGATGATCCGCACCTTGCCTTCCTCGATCAACGGCGCCATGACTTCGAGCAGTTCCCTGGCCACGTTGCGCATCTTGTCGCGGCGCTTCTGCCTTTCCGCCTCCGCCTGCCTGGCCGCCAGATTCGGTTTCTGCGCCCTGGGGATCGGCGGCGGCGGCGCGACGATCGGCAGCGGCACCGAACTGTTGGCCTGGATGTTGCGGAACGCCGCCGTCATCGAATCGCTGAGGATCCGGTACTTCCCCTCGTTGACCGTGGACAGGGCGTACATGACCACGAAAAAGGCGAACAGCAGGGTGATGAAGTCCGCGTACGACACCAGCCAGCGTTCGTGGTTGTCGTGCGATTCCTGGCGTTTTCGGCGGCG
>JAISNE010000434.1 GCA_031276375.1 Accumulibacter sp. | reverse complement strand
GGGAATTTGGCGTGAGTTTGAGTCTGGCTTCGGTCGGCGCAAGGATTCGTCCCGCGACAAGGCGCCCGACGTGCCACGGAATGGATTCAAGGGGAGCGACCTGATGTGTGTTAAGAATTCTTGATTGATTTTGATGATCTCTTAACGGTAATGACAGGAATCGAAATAGATTCTTAACTCGCTCTTAAACAATAATACGCCACGGGTCAAGTCGACGTTTGTGCGGCAGTTCGGCTGAATTCAAATACTTGAACGCCAGGAGGAAAAAATGGCAAGCGACAGCGACAGGTTGCGGGAAATTCTCGAAAAAGACGAAACGATACGATGGAGCGGTTCAGCGCAGCCTTACGGGATTTTCGACGAAGCCCACAAAAGCTCGACGCTCGTCTCCATGGGCTGGGGCTTGGCCGTGGGAATCTTCCTTGTAGGAGGCTATTTATGGCTTTGCATCTCCCGGGACATAGAAGTGAAAAACGTCATCATAATCTTCGCCCTGGGCTTTGCCCTGCTGATCCTCTGGAGTCCGATCTCGAATAAGAAACGTCTCGCCGGCATAAAATACGCGGTCACGGATAAAAGAGTGATTGCCCTTTCCACGGGAATAGGCAAGGCGTTCGCCATGTCGCTGTCGTCTCTCGACGGCGTGCGCATCGTGCCGGCCGGCCCTGGAACCTGTCATATCCTGTTCGGTTCCTCCGTTGCAAAAGCCTCTGGGAAAAAGCTGCTGTCATTGACCATGCACGGGCAGGACGCTGAGGGCGAGGACAAAGTCAAAATATCCAGGGGAATGGTGTTTTACAATATAAGCACCGAGGCGGGAAACATACTGCGCGCTTTGCTGCAACCATTGACCGTTGTCCAGAATGGCGCCGCGTAGCTTCTCCGGAACATTTCGCGCATGCCGCGAGGGATGCCCACCTTCACGGCCTGCCGGGTGACGAAACAGGGGAATCGTCGCATGAATCTGAATGACATGCGCGCTGCATTAGTGGCCTTCTCTTGACGAGGGAATGAAGCGGGAATTCGCGGAACGTTTTCCCCACCCGTGAAACGGCCCGCCGCGCAAAGGTGATACGCCAAAAATGACGGCGGCACGCGAAGCTCAGGACTCGCATTGCGGGCGGGACGCCCGCGCTCCACTCTCTCGCGCGAAAATCCGGGAGCACGGGCGTCTCGCCCGCTTCGTGGGACTTATACAAAAATGACCGAAATCCCCGATACGCCGGACTTGCGTATCAATGGCCTGTTGAGCGCAACTTGGTATCGGCCTTCGGCTCCACCAAGGGAAGCGGGATGACACTGCCTTTTTTTTCCGGGTCAAGCAGTCTCGCGCGATTGCCCTGGCGACGAGTGCTTGGAAGCCGGCGCGGCATGTTGTACGATAAGTCATGACAAGTTATCGGGAAAACAAGAAACGCCCGTTTCGCCTGTCCGCCAAAGACCTGCTGACGACCGCCGCGGCGATTTTGATTGCGTGCCTTTTGTGCGGTGTCCTGAGCCTTTTCGGCAAGTCGGACACGCATGCGCTGCTGATTTTCATCCTGACCGTTCTGGTCGTCTCCAGGCTGACCGAAGGTTATTTTTACGGCGTCCTGACTTCATTCCTCGCTTTGTTCGGCGTCAACTATGTTTTCACCTTCCCTTATTTCGCCTTCGACTTCACGCTTAGCGGCTATCCTTTGACGTTCTGCACGATGTTGGCGGTGTCGCTCATCACCAGCGCGCTGACGACGCGGATCAAGCAACAGGAAAAGCTGCAGATCGAGTCCGAAAAGGAAACATTGCGCTCGAATCTGCTGCGCGCGATTTCCCATGACCTGAGAACCCCGTTGACTTCCATCGTCGGCGCCAGCGCGGTCCTTCTGGAAAACGAAAAAGAGCTGACGGGCGAACAAAGGCGCGTTTTGCTCAAGGAGATCAAGGACGAGGCATCCTGGCTCATCCGGATGGTGGAGAACCTCTTGTCCGTCACGCGCATGGCGGGAGATACCGTGATCCGCAAACAACCGGAGGCCCTGGAAGAACTGATCGGGTTTGCCGCCCAGAAATTCCGCAAAAATTATCCCGGTATCCTGTTGCGCGTCGCCATACCGGATGAATTGATCCTCATCCCCGTGGATGTCATCCTCATCGAGCAGGTTCTGGGCAACCTCCTGGAAAACGCCGCGATTCACGGAAAAAATCTGACCGGCGTCACTCTTTCCGTCGCGCTGGAAAAGGAAAAAACAGGCAAGAGCCAAGCGGTCTTTTCCGTGGAGAACGACGGCGCATGGATCGACGAGGAGCTTTTGCCCCATCTCTTTGACAGATACGGCATATGGGGCGGAGAAAGGAAGGAGTCCGACGGCGGGCGCGGCATGCGCATTGGCCTGTCGGTTTGCGCCGCGATCCTCAAAGTGCACGGCGGAGAAATTTCCGCGGAAAATCTGCCGGCCGGCGGAGTTCGTTTTCGTTTCTCGCTGCCCTTGGATGAAGAGACGTAAATGTCCGAAAAAACCCGCATTCTGATCGCGGACGATGAAAACGGCATTTGCCATTTCATGACGACCATTCTGGAATCCCAGGGTTACGAAGCCATCGTCGCGGTCACTGGAGCCGAGGCATACGCTGCCGTCGTTTCCCGGTGTCCCGACCTGGTGCTGCTGGATCTGGGGCTTCCCGACATTGACGGAATTTCCATCATCAAATCGCTCCGGGAATGGTCGCAGATCCCCATCGTGGTCGTTTCCGCCCGGATGCATGAAAAGGACAAGGTGCTGGCGTTGGACGCGGGCGCCGACGATTACATCACCAAGCCGTTCGGACCGTCGGAACTGTCGGCCCGCATCCGCACGGCGCTTCGCCACGCCAAGGGGAAGCTCGGAGACGCCGCGCGCACGGGCAAGCGTCAAATCGGCGATTTGACGATCGATTACGACAAGCATCAGGCGTCCGTTTCCGGCATCAACGTCGGCCTCACCAAAAACGAGTACAGGATCATGGTTCTCCTGAGCCGGCATGCCGGCAAGGTAATCACCCACGACTATATCCTGAAGGAAATCTGGGGGCCTTATGCCGTCGGCAATAATCAGCTGTTGCGCGTCAACATGGCGAATATCCGGCGAAAAGTCGAAAAGAAACCGGCCGACCCGGAATACATCTTCACGGAGCCCGGCGTCGGCTACTGGCTACGGGAAGAAGATTCATCCTGAATTCCTCGGTCACCGGTGACCCGCTATCCGCCGCGATTGGCCGAGTGCCGGGTTCCGTCCGATTCATCCCGCGCCGTCGCTGGCCTCGCTCGCCGTTTCAAAGCGGCGCGTCAAAGGCCCAGAACGACGACCAGTTCCGCGTTTTCCACCACGACGCTTTTCAACGTCATCCTGATGGCGGCCTGTTTGATATCCGAGGCATTCAGCGTATAGACCGGATACCGGGAATAGTATTCCGTCAGGATTTTCGACAGCGCCGTCCTGGCGAGTTCGGTATACTGCCGGGGGATTCCCGTGACGTTGAATTTCTCGATCACGGACGACGCCAGATGGAACGCGCCATGTTCGTTGTCATAGCGAACGCCGCCGGAAATGTCGATGGAACCGCCCAGGGAAACGCCATCGACCTTGATGTTCAGGACGACATCCAGCCCGGCGTTGATCCGGTCGCTGCCTTCCTTCAGGGCGATTCGTGGATTTTCGAGCGTGACGCCGAGGACGAGATACGATTTCGTGATGGGTAATACCTCGTTCATTTTCGCCTGAAGCTGGCTTTGCGGGGTTCTGAAAACGTAGTCGCGCCCGGAAAAATAAAGATAGGCAAAACTTCCGGCCGCGATCAGCAGCAGCGAAATGGAGACAAGCAGCCATTTTCTCATTTGCTCACCTCGTGGCGTTCATCCGGCGCGGAGCCTCGCGGAATCAATCGGCGGCGCTCGCCAAGCCGGCGCCGGTATTTTACGATGAACGATGTTTCCTTTCGGAAAAACATCGCCGGTTGAATCCAGGATATGCTCCGGTTCCTTCCTGCGGTTTTTCCTGCGGGTTTTCCCGGCATCTCGCTTCCGACTTTCGCCTGATGGGCGGCTCCGGCGCAATCCGCGCGGAACGGGATACGGGAAAAAATTTAAACGCCCTTGGGGATTTGCGACATTCCCCGAACCGGAAGATTTGTGGAAATTCAACACGCTTTCAATTTACCGCGCGCGGCGGGTGTGCCGCTTGGAGCCGGCTGGAGATTCTTGCTCCGCGCCGTGCTGTTCGCCGTTTCACTGGCGGTCGGCCCCCTGGCCCATGCCGATTTTCATGGCCGTGTCGTCAGAGTCGCCGACGGGGATACTCTCGATGTCTTGGTCTACCGGCGGCCGGTGCGCGTGCGTCTGGCGCAAATCGACGCGCCCGAAATGCGGCAGGCTTTCGGCCGACAGGCGCGCCAAACGCTGGTCTCCTTGACCTTCCGGCAAAACGTGACGGTCATCGAGGGCGGACATGACCGATACGGACGCATTGTCGGGACAGTCTATGTCGGCCGCGTCAACGTGAACCGTGAACTCGTCCGCCGCGGCATGGCCTGGGCCAGCCGCTACCATTTCGGCGACCCCGCCCTGATCCGGATCGAAGCGGAAGCGCGGCGCCAGAAACGCGGACTCTGGGCCAATCCTTACCCGGCGCCGCCCTGGAATTTCCGCAAACGGAGACACTGAACACCGTTCGATTCTCCCCGTTCCCGGCTGTGGGCGAAGCCGGATCATCGTCCTTTCCGGGCGCCATGATCGCGCCGGCAACGCCTTCCTGTGCGACAATCGGGCATCGAGAATGAAACGCTTGGCAACGGAAGTTTAGCCATGAATACGCGAAAAACCGCCGCCAGACATCGACCCGCCGATTATCCGGCCACCAACTATCTCAACCGCGAGCTGGGCATCCTGGCCTTCAACCGGCGCGTCCTGGCGCAGGCCAAGGACGCCGCCACGCCGCTGCTGGAGCGTTTGCGTTTTCTCTGTATCGTCAGCAGCAACCTCGACGAATTCTTCGAGATCCGCGTCGCCGGGCTGAAGGAGCAGGTCAAGCTCCATTCCGTGATCAGCACGCCGGACGGGCTTTCGGCGCGGAGCGCGCTGGAACACATCAGCCGCGAAGCGCACGCGATGGTCGAGGAACAATACGCCCTGTTCAACCGCGAAATCCTGCCCGGACTGGCCGCCACGGGGGTCGTCTTCCTGCGCCGCAGAGCGTGGAGCGAGGCGCAGCTCGAATGGATCAAGGACTATTTCTTGCGGGAAGTCATGCCCGTACTGACGCCGATCGGTCTGGATCCGTCGCACCCCTTCCCTCGCCTGCTCAACAAAAGTCTCAACTTCGCCATCGAGCTGGAGGGCAAGGACGCCTTCGGGCGCAGCATCGACAAGGCGATCGTGCAGGCGCCGCGGGTCTTGCCGCGGGTCATTCAACTGCCGAAGGAACTGTGCGAATGCGAATACAGCTTCGTTTTCCTCTCGTCCGTGCTGCACGAGTTCGTCGGCGAACTGTTCGCCGGCATGAACGTGCTCGGCTGCTACCAATTCCGCGTGACGCGCAACAGCGATCTGTTCGTCGACGAGGAAGAAGTCAAGAATCTGCGCGCGACCATCCAGGGCGAACTGCCGCAGCGCCATTTTGGCGACGCCGTGCGCCTGGAAATCACCGACAACTGCTCCCCCGCCATGACCGAATTTCTGCTCGGGCAGTTCGGCCTGACCGGCAGCGATCTGTACACCGTCGCCGGGCCGGTCAACCTGGTGCGGCTGATGCAGATTCCGGATATGGTCCGGCGCGGCGATCTCCTGTTCGCGCCGTTCATGGCCGGCACGCCCAGAACGATCAAGAAAACGCATTCGATTTTCGCCTCGATCCGCGCCGGCGACATCCTCCTGCATCACCCGTACCAGAGCTTCGCGCCGGTCATCGAGCTACTCGACCAGGCCGCCTCCGACCCGCAGGTCGTGGCCATCAAGATGACCGTGTATCGCACCGGCACCGATTCCGTGCTGATGCAGTCCCTGTTGCGCGCCGCGCAGAACGGCAAGGAAGTCACCGTCGTCGTCGAGCTGATGGCGCGCTTCGATGAAGAGGCCAACATCGGCTGGGCGACCAAGCTCGAACAGGTCGGCGCGCACGTGGTGTATGGCGTGGTGGGTTACAAGACGCACAGCAAGATGCTGATGATCGTGCGCCGCGACGAGAGCCGTTCGGGCAGCGTGCTGCGCCGTTACGTACACCTTGGAACCGGCAACTACAACCCGAGGACGGCCCGGCTGTACTCGGATTTCAGCCTGCTGACGAGCAAGGAAGAGATCGGCGACGACGTCAACGAAGTCTTCAAGCAGTTGACCGGCCTGGGACTCGCCAAACAGCACAAGCATCTCTGGCAGGCGCCGTTCACCCTGCACACCAACATGCTCGCGGCGATTCACGAGGAGGCCGCGGCGGCGCGGGCCGGCAAGCCCGCGCGCATCATCGCCAAGATGAATTCGCTGCTCGAACCGGGGATCATCGACGCCCTCTACGACGCCTCGCGCGCCGGCGTCAGGATCGACCTGCTCGTGCGCGGCGTATGCGCCCTGCGGCCGGGCATCAAGGGACTGTCGGAAAAAATCCGGGTGCGTTCCATCGTCGGACGCTTTCTCGAACACCATCGCGTGTTCTACTTCCACGCCGGCGGCAAGGAAAAGGTTCTGCTGGCCAGCGCGGACTGGATGGAACGCAACTTCTTCCGGCGCATCGAAATCGCCTTCCCCATCCTCGACAGGAATATCAAGCGCCGCGTAATCAACGAGGGTTTGCGGGTATACCTCGCCGACAACCGGCAAGCCTGGGAAATGGACGCCGCCGGCGGCTACCACCCGCG
>JAISNE010000323.1 GCA_031276375.1 Accumulibacter sp. | reverse complement strand
CCGGTCAGGATGCCTGGTTCTTGTCCGCGGGCTTGACCGCGCGCTGCAACACCAAATCCTTGTTTTGTATTTTTTTGATCGTTTCTTCGATGTGCGCTTCCATCGTCGATTCGCACAGGACCTTGTCGCCGGTCTTCAGCGCGTCGATCAACTGGCGATGGTAGCGAAGGGCCATTTCCGTTCCGAGCAGCCGCACGATCTCGACCATGGCGTTGGCGAGAATGACGTTGATGATCTCGTAAACCTTGATGATGATCGGATTGCCGGTGATCCGGGCCAACTGGTAATGAAACAGATGGTCGGTTTCCGCCTGCTTCTGGCATTCGCCGGTATCGGACAGCGACACCGTCAGTTGGTAGTTTTCTTCGAGTCTGGCGATGTCGTCCGCGGTGATCCTGGGCGCGATCAGGCCGATCGTGCCTTTCTCGATGATCTTCCGGTATTCGAGGACGGTGATGATGTCCTGGTTCTCGCTGATCCGGATCAGCGGATGCAGCTCGTTCATCGCATTGGCGGAAGAGAACTTCCTGGCGAAATTGCCCCCGCCGTGCCTGGTTTCCACCAAGCCAAGGATTTCCAGTTGTTGTATGGCCGCCCGCACGGTAACCCGGCTGACGCCGAGCGAAGCGCAAAGTTCGTTTTCGGACGGCAGTTTTTCCCCCGCTTTCCACACGCCTTCCATCAACTGGTTTTTCAGTTGCATGTAGACCTGGGAGCGAAGCGATCCCACCTTTATCTTCTGAAGCTTGGCCACGATCAGACTCCTTATTGCTCATGCCGCATGATACTTGTGTCCAGAGTACTTGGCATGCATGAAACGTCAACGTCGCGGGAAAGCGGCTGCCTTTCCTTTTCGGAAAAATCGCCGCCGGAATCCCGAGAAAACCGTGGCGGCGGGCGGTTTGCGCGCGGGAACGCTCCGGGAAAATCCGGGGCGCTTCCCTTTCCGCCGGTCATTCCGTCACGAAATACAGCGCGGCTTCGTCGCTTTCCCGATTGGCCGCGACGATGATGTCCCGCCCCTTTTCGTGCAGAACATGAACGTTGCTCGGCCCGACGCCCTCCTCGATCAACACCGGTTCGAGGACCAGGGGATCGCTCCGCGCGGGGCGGACATAGAACAATTGCCGCTTGCCGCGCCGGCAGCCGCCGATGAAGACCGGCTTTCCGGCCAGCGTGGCGGCCACGACCACATGGTAGAACTCGGTGACCTCGGGATGTTCGAAGATCAGTTTGAATACGCCGTCGATTTTCTTGTACACCCGGAAGTATTGTCCGTGGAACGGCTCGATCGTCGCGAACTCAAGTTCGCCATCGCCGTCGATATCGATGGCGGAAATGTCGCTGATCGGCCAGTCCATGAATTGCCGAACGGACCATTGACCATCCGGCGTCAGGGGCGGCGTGACTTCAAACGCGCCCTCGCGCCCGGTAATCAGCCCGCGCATCACGCCATCCCGCGACAACCGGCTGTAGCCATGGTTCTGGGTGATGCCGTCCTTGAGCACGGAAAGCGACAAGGGGCCGACTCCCCGGTACTCGCCGATCCATATCTTGCCGGGATTCGACCAATCGTCCTGGGTAGCCTTGGTGGTCGCCAGCGTGCCGGCGATGAAATAGTGCCGGCCGCCGACCGTCAGCAGATCGAAGCGGTGGAGGTAAGGCAGATGCAGGATATCGGTGACCTGGTAAGCACCGTCCCCGAGCGGGCGGACATGCACGACCTGCGCTTCCTCCCAATCGTAAAAGCGGTAAAACTTCTGCACCGCGAGGAATTCCCCGTTGGCGCCCGGTATCGGCACGATCGACATGGTGCCGCCCGGACCTTCCCAGACCGTGTGGCTTTCCGTGTAATCCGGCCCGCTCCATGCCAGACAACGGTCTTTCGCCTCGGAGGCCAGCAAAATGCGCGTTTGCCCGTCCACCTCGATGCTGTTGCAGGCATAGGCGCTTTTCAATGTGGTCAACTTGCGTTTTTCGATCTTCATTGTTTTACCTGTAAGAATTGATGCCGCGTTTGGATAAGGATAAAGACTCAATCTCGCGTCGCTTGCGCCACTTGAGCGCGTCTCGCATTGGCGCGTAATTGTAATACATCTCACGTATTCCGCGGCAGTGTAAATTTTTCCGCGCGGAGGACGTTCGAGATCTGGCTGTGCCGGCGGGAAAGCCCGGAAAGAGGAAAGCCGCTTTTTTTTTGCGGGGCTTGATGAATTCCAACTTGTTGATTTCACTTGATGTTTATATGATCTGGCGCCAATCCGGAACCCCCTGGGAATGTTGCCCATCGACCCGCGTCGATCTTTTTGCCGCTTGGCGGGAAGCAGGCAACGGCAGCCAACAAAGTTGTTGACAATCGATACGAAGGTATGAGTTAATAGTTGTAATACAAGTTACATGCTATATGAGCCGCACCGAGTCACGCATCCGTCGGGCTTCGCGGTAGGCTCGACAACATTCAGGCAGCGCGGATTGCGTCATCGGGTGGGTTGAAATCAGTCAATGGAGTTCGCCGGAACGGCATCGGCGCGATCGATTTTGAGAGACGGCCCTCGTGGCTTTCGTAACGAATTGGGAGAAGACATGAATATCGGTTTCATCGGTGTTGGCATCATGGGGCGGCCCATGGCCAAAAACATCATCAAGGGCGGCTATTCCTTGACGGTATACGACAAGTTTGCCTCTTGCGACGAGTTCGCCGCGTTGGGCGCGAAAGTCGTTTCGTCGAGCAAGGCGGTTGCATCGGTCAGCGACGTGGTTATCACCATGTTGCCGAATTCGTCCCATGTCAGGGAAGTCATTCTCGGCCCCGATGGTGTCCTGGAAGGGGCGCGAGCGGGGACGATCATCGTCGATATGAGTTCCCTCGCGCCCAGGGTATCGCAGGAAATATGCGCGCTCGTCAAGGAAAAGGGCATGCAAATGCTCGACGCGCCGGTGTCGGGCGGCGAGCCGAAAGCCATCGACGGAACGCTGGCGATCATGGTCGGAGGGGATGCGGACGCCTTTGCCAAGGTCAAGCCGATCCTCGAAAAAATGGGATCGTCCGTGGTGCGCATCGGTGACATCGGCGCCGGCAACGTCACCAAACTGGTTAACCAGATCATCGTTGCCTTGAATATCGCCGCGGTTTCCGAGGCTTTTGTCCTGGCGGCGAAAGCGGGTGTCAATCCGGAAGCGGTTTTTCAAGCCATCCGCGGAGGCCTGGCCGCTTCGACGGTGATGGACGCCAAGGTCCCGATGATTCTCGACCGTAATTTCAAACCGGGCGGGCGTTTGGAACTGCATACCAAGGATTTGCAGAACGTTCTCGACACATCGCACCAGCTTCACGTGGGATTGCCCCTGACGGCGGCCGTCATGGAGATATTTCAATCGCTGATAGGCGACGGGATGATAGAAGAAGATCACTGCTCCGTCGTTCGTTATTACGAAAAAATCGCCAACGTCGAAGTCAAGAGAACAAGTTGA
>JAISNE010000306.1 GCA_031276375.1 Accumulibacter sp. | reverse complement strand
CACGGCCAGCGAATCGTCGCGCCGGAGCTGAAAGGCGACACCGGCCTAGCGGAAGCCGGGATCACCCTCACGCCCAGCGCCACCGTACCCCTGACACTCGACATCGGCATCCAGGGCTACACCGGCAAGCGCGAAGGCGTGACCGGGAGCTTCAAGGCGAATTACCGGTTCTGAGGTTCGGGTGTCAGGTATCAGGGATCAGGGATCAGGGAACAGGAGTCAGGGATCAGGAGTCAGGGATCAGTCAGCCCGGTGGGCATTCTCCCCCGTGGTAGGGGCGGGTTTGAAACCCGCCCCTACGTTCCTCCGCTCGATGTCGGCGTGCAGCCCGCATAGCCCGCATAGGTCGGGGTGGGCGAAGCGAACCCCGACGCAAGGCGGAGGGCTATTTGATGTCGGGGTTCGCTTCGCTCACCCCGACCTATGCGCTCTGTCCCTGATGTTTCCTCTCGAATTTTCATGCACCACCCCCGCTTTTTTAAGACGAGGCGGTCAAAATACCCGTCATTCCCGCGCAGGCGGGAATCCAGAAAAGGCGGTGGAATGCTGGATTCCCGCTTGCGCGGGAATGACGGGCACGGGGGCACGGGGGCACGGGGGCACGGGGGGCGGGGCACGGAGGGACGGGTGGGCGCCGCGCTTGATTGGCGAATGCGCTCAACAGAAACAATTGACCTTCCTGTTCCAAAGCGCCTGCCGGACCCGGCGCAAGGAAATCTCCGTCATCACCCTGGCTCGCCGAGTCCTCTGCTGCCGGTTGCATTGACTTTCCCTTTCCTCTCCCGGAAATGCTCTCCTCTGTTTGCCATGTTTACAATGGCGGACTCTCAAGCCTTTCCTCTTTTCATGAATTCTTCATGAATTCGAGGGGAAACGTCAGCCTCTGTCTTCCGAACCCTATCCTTCTTCTTCCTCTTCGTTGAACTGCATGGCGTGCAGGCGCGCGTAATGGCCGTTCTTCGCCAGCAGTCCGGCGTGCGTGCCGCGCTCGACGATGCGTCCCTGGTCCATGACCATGATGACGTCGGCTTTTTCGACGGTCGACAGGCGGTGGGCGATGACCAGCGTGGTGCGGTTTTGCATCACGCGATCCAGCGCCTTCTGGATGCGCCGTTCCGACTCGGTGTCGAGCGCCGATGTCGCTTCGTCGAGGATCAGGATCGGCGCGTCCTTCAGGATGGCGCGCGCGATCGCCAGCCGCTGGCGCTGGCCGCCCGAAAGCAGCACGCCGTTTTCGCCGACCAGCGTGTCGTAGCCGCGCGGCAGTTTTTCGATGAACTCGCTGGCATGGGCCGCTTCGGCGGCCTTTTCGATGGCTTCCCTCGGAGCGCCGGCGAGGTCGCCATAGGCGATGTTGTTGGCCACGCTGTCGTTGAACAGCGAGGTTTGCTGCGTGACCAGGGCGATATGCCGGCGCAGGTTGCGCAAGGTGAAATCCTCGATGTCGATGCCGTCGATCAGAATCCGGCCAGCGGTGTAGCGGTAGAAGCGCGGGATCAGGGCGGCCAGCGTGGATTTTCCGCTGCCCGAGCGCCCGACCAGGGCGACCATCTGCCCCGGCTCGATGCGCATGTCGATGTCGCTCAGTATGCACCGCGCGCCGTCGTAGCCGAACGACAGGTTTTTGATTTCGATGCGCCCCGACACGCGTTCGCGTTCGACCGTGCCGCGATCCGCTTCTTGCGGCTGGTCGAGCTGCGCAAAGATGCTTTCCGCGCCGGCCAGGCCCTTTTGTATCGTGGCGCTGACTTCCGACAACTGGCGGATCGGTTTCGGCAGCATGCCGGCGGCCGTGATGTAGGCGACGAGATCGCCGGCCGAGGAGTCGCCGCGCAGCAGCAGCACCAGGAAGAGCAGCACCGACATGCTGGTGAAGATGGCCAGTTGCAGCGCCGGCGTGAATATCGCCGAGGTGCGGGCCATGCGCAATTGCTTGGCCGTGTTGGCCTCGCTTGAGGCGCAAAAGCGCGCCGCTTCGTAGCTTTCGCCGCCGAAGCCGCGCACCACCCGGTAGCCCTGGATCATTTCCGAGGCGACGTGCGTCAGATCGCCCATCGCCGCCTGGATCTTGTTGCTCTGTTTGCGGAATTTGCGGCTGGCGCTGCCGACCATGACGCCGATGACCGGGAGGATGGCGACCATCACCAGGGTCAATTTCCAGTTCATCCACAAGAGGTAGCTGAACAGGAAGACGATGCTCAGTCCTTCCCGGATGATGACCTTGATCGCGTCGGTCGCCGCGCCGGTGACCATCGTGACGTTGTAGGTGATGCGCGAGATCAGATGCCCGGAATTGTTCTGGTCGAAGTAGGCGTTGGGCAGCCGGAGCAGGTTTTCGAACAGCGCGACGCGCAGATCGTGAATCAGGCCAAGGGAAACGCGCGCCAGGAAATAGTTGCCGAGATACGAGCCGATGCCTTGCCAGAACACGATCGCCACCAGCAGCGCCGGCACGCCGTAGGCGAGGTCGAGTCCGCCGAGCAGCGGAATGTCGTGGAAGGTCGACGTTCCCGGTTCGGTCAGCCCGTCGACAAAATATTTCAGGATGCTGGCCTGCATCGGCTGGGCCGAGGCGAA
>JAISNE010000260.1 GCA_031276375.1 Accumulibacter sp. | reverse complement strand
ATGCGCGCTTCGAGTTCGTCGAGGTCGAACGGCTTGGACAGGTAGTCGTCGCCGCCGGCGTTCAATCCGGCGACCCTGTCGCCGATCGACGAACGCGCCGTGAGGATCAGCACCGGCGTATCGACACCGGCGTTGCGCATGCGTTGCAGGAGATGCAGACCGTCCTCGCCGGGGATGTTCAGGTCGAGAACGATGATGTCGTGCGTATCCTGACGGATGATCTGAAAAGCCTTCAGCCCATCGAAGCAGGGCGTGACCACGAACCCCCGCTTCTCCAGCGCGCGCGTCAGCGCCCTCGATAGATCGGGATCGTCCTCGATGATCAGAATTTTCATGTGCCCTCGGCGAAGGGAAGAAATCCCGCTGAGTTTACTGCGCTTTCCCTCGACGCAACCGGTGGTGTTCAGGTTTCAGGGATCAGGGATCAGTAAAAGCTACCGTCGCTTTGCTCCGCGAGGAACAGCCCCCTCTCCCGGCGCTTCGCGCCACCCTCTTCCCCCAAGGGGGCGAGGGTAACGAACGCGCCGCCGCCAAAAACGAGCCTCGGCGCTTGCCTGCTCTCCCCCGCCCGGCGGGGGAGAGTGCTCCGGCAGGGGCGAGAGAGGGCGCACATCCTCCGGCACGAAGCGCCGCCTGTTTTTCTTGGCTTTTTTGACGACTCCGAAGGGAAACGCGACAGGGACGGGATAGTGACGCTGGGCGCATACGGGGGCGCTCCCGCGAAAGACCGCGTAGGGGCAGGCCACCGTGCCTGCCTACGCCTACAACGAAACGCCCGTTCCCAAACGCTCCATTACGACATCCGCTTATGCGATGGCCCTGTCGCAAAAAACAGCCGCGGGGGGATGATTCCGGGTCACAATAGCGTTTCCGCCATCTCGCCGCGTTTGCGCCATTCCGCATGCCCCGCCGTTTCCCGCGCCTGATCCTGGCTTGCACGGCCATCGTGCTGGCGGCCGCTGGCGTCGCGCTGGCGGCGTACCGGTTCAGTCAGCAACAGGCGCTGCTGGAATTGCAGGCCACCGGACGCCATCGTCTCGACCTCTACGCCGCCAGCCTGGAACGCGAAATCGGCAAATACGCTTACTTCCCGGACGCCCTGGGGCTTGAACGCGACGGGCTCGATCTGCTCGATGCCCGGCTGACCGGCAAGGTCAACTATTACCTCGAAGAACTCAACGAGCGCGCCGGGACGCTGTTGATCTACATCCTGAACCGCACCGGGCGCGTGCTGGCGTCGAGCAACTGGCGCCAGCCGGACAGTTCGGTCGGTGAAGACCTTTCCTCCCGCCCGTATTTCCGCGACGCGCTGGCGCGCGGCAAGGGACGCTTTTTCGGCATCGGCACGACGCGGGGAGAGCCGGGGTATTACCTGTCGTCCGCATTGACCAGCGGCAACAACGTGATCGGCGTGGCGGTGGTCAAGGTCAGTCTCGAACAACTGGAAAACTCGTGGTCCACGGTGGAGGCGCCCGTTTTCGTGAGCGACGAGAACGGGGTAATCATCCTGAGTTCGGTTCCCGCGTGGAAATTTTCCACACCGCGCCCGATCGACGAAAAGACGCGCGCGGCGTTCGAGCGGACGCAGCAATATCCGCGAGACACGCCGCAAGCCTTCGCCGCGCGGGAGATCGCCCGTCTCGGCGAGCACGCCCGCATCGTCCGGATCGCCCGCGAAAAAAGCGAAGCCGCGTCGGTTTACCCGGTCAGCGGCGAGTTCCTGGCCCAGTCGCAGCCGCTCCGCGGGTCGGCCTGGACCCTGACGGTCTACTCCAGCCTCGGGCAGGTCGACGAAATGAGCGCGGTCCGGGCCGCCGCGGCTGGCGTGACGACGGTGCTGCTGTGTATCGTGGCCCTGCTGTTCAATGAACGGCGCAAGCATCTCCAGGAACGTCTGGCGGCGCGCGAGGCGCTACAGAAGGCCCACGATGAACTCGAACGGAAAGTCGAGGAACGGACGCGCGACCTGTCGCTGGCCAATCGGCAACTCCAGGAGGAAGTCGCCGAACGCTCGCGCGCGGAACGCACCTTGCGGGCGGCGCAGGATGAACTGATCCAGGCCGGAAAGCTGGCGGTCATCGGGCAGCTTTCCGCCGGCATCGTGCATGAACTCAACCAGCCGCTGGCCGCGCTGCGCACGCTTTCGGCGAACACCGTCCGCTTTCTCGAACGCGGCGACGAGGCGACGGCGCATTCCAACCTCAAGCGCATCGGCCAACTGGTCGACCGGATGGGCCAGATTACCGGCGAACTCAAGGGTTTCGCCAAGAAGTCGAGCGGACAGCCTCGTCCCGCCGACTTGAGACAGATCGTGAGCAACGCGATCGGTCTGCTCGGACAGCGCCTGCGCGGCTCGGGCGCGCAAGTCAGCCGCCGTTTTCCCGAGACTCCGGTATGCGCCCTGTGCGACGCCAACCGGATGGAGCAAGTCGTCATCAACCTGCTCGGCAACGCGCTCGACGCCATGGCCGGACAGGCCTCGCCGCGAATAGACATCGACCTCGAACGGGTTGGCCGGACGATCCGCTTGGAAATCCGCGATCATGGCGCGGGAATCGCCGACGAGCTTCTGCCGCGGCTTTTCGAACCGTTTTTCACCACCAAGGAGGCCGGCCTGGGGCTGGGCCTGGCTCTCTCCAGCGGCATCGTAGGCGATTTCGGCGGCACGCTGGGCGGCCGGAACCATCCCGAGGGCGGCATGGTGTTCATCCTGGAACTGCCTCTCGCCGAAGACGAACGATCATCATGAATCTCAAGATACTCCTCGTGGAAGACGACCCCGACGTCCGCCTGGGCTGCGAACAGGCGCTGCAACTCGAAGGCATCGCCGCCGACGGCTTCGGCAGCGTCGAAGAAGCGCGGCGCGGCCTGAGCGCCGACTTTCCGGGCATCGTCGTCAGCGACATCCGCCTGCCGCGCATGGACGGCCTGAGTTTTCTGCGCGAACTGACGCGCCTCGACCCGGAGCTTCCAGTCGTCCTGATTACCGGCCACGGCGACATTTCGATGGCCGTGCGGGCGATGAAGGACGGCGCGTATGACTTCATCCAGAAGCCCTTCGCGCCGGAGCATCTGGTCGAAGTCGTGCAGCGCGCGCTCGAAAAACGGCGGCTGGTTCTCGAAGTGCGGGAGCTGCGCCGCCGCCTGGAAGGGCGCGACCAGATCGAAGCCCGGCTGATCGGCCAATCGAAGCCGATGACGCGCGTCCGGGAACTGATCGCCGGGCTGGCCGACAGCGCGGCGGATGTGTTGATCCAGGGCGAGACGGGCAGCGGCAAGGAACTCGCCGCGCGCTGCCTGCACGAGGCGAGCGCCCGCTACCGGGGCAACTACGTGGCGATCAACTGCGGCGGACTTCCCGACACGCTGTTCGAGAGCGAGATTTTCGGCCACGAGGCGGGCGCCTACACCGGCGCGGTCAAAAAGCGGATCGGGCGCATCGAGCACGCCAACGGCGGCACGCTTTTTCTCGACGAGATCGAATCGATGCCCCTCGCCATGCAGATCAAACTGCTGCGCTTCCTACAGGAGCGCACCCTGGAGCGGCTGGGTTCCAACACGCCGATCGCGGTCGATTGCCGGGTCATCGCCGCGACCAAGGCCGACCTGCGCGCGCTCTCCGAACAGGGGCTGTTCCGCGCCGACCTCTACTACCGGCTCAACGTCGCCACCATCGCGCTGCCGCCGCTGCGGGAACGCCGGGAAGACGTGCCGCTGCTCTTCTGGCATTTCCTGACGCAGGCGGCCGCGCGCCACGCCCATCCGGTGCCGGCGATCGATCCGGAACGCATGCGCCGGCTGATCGGCTACCACTGGCCGGGCAACGTCCGCGAACTGCGCAACGTGGCCGACCGCTGCGTTCTCGGCATCGAATCCGGCGCGCCGCCGTTCGGGGAGGAGCGCGCCGGCCAGCCCCGCCCGCTGCACGAAACGGTCGAAGCCTTCGAGCGGGCGCTGATCGCCGACGCATTGCGGCGCACCCAGGGCAGCCTGGCGCGCTGCGCCGAGGATCTCTGCATTCCCAAGACCACCCTGCACGACAAGATCAGGAAATACGGCCTGTAACCGGCAGACCGGGAATCGGGGCCGGAATACGAAGCGAAGGGATCGAACCCGCCCGCTGCCGGCGGCTTCGCCGGGCCATGCCAGGTTGCGCTCGACAGGTCGTTGCTGCGAAAGTCCGACGTGTCGGGATTCCGGTCATTTTTTTGCGTATCACGAGGGTTTGACTGCAACTTTGTGTAAGACCCACGAAGCGGGCGAGACGCCCGCGCTCCCCGTTTTCGCGCGCGCCAATTGGAGCGCGGGCGTCCCGCCCGCATGCGAGCCGCCCGCTCGCGCACCACCGTCATTCTTGGCGTATCACGATGGTTTGGCGGCAACCTGGCATCGCCCCGCCGGTTCCCGGACTTCGCTCCGTCACGGCGCGCACGGCTGTCGCGCAGTTGTCGCGCGCCTGTCGCATCATCTCTCGCGGCGGGCGGCAACGGAGAAACAACGCCTGTTCAGTTTCGTTGAAGTGTGCTGTAATGGAACGCGCTTACGTGGTTCAATCGAAACATCTGTGGAAAGGAGAATACAAATGGCAACAGAAACGACATCCAAACCTGGCGGACCGTTGGCCTGGTATTTTGGCACCAATCTGATGACACGCATTCTCGTGGGCTTGGTCCTGGGCGGCATTCTCGGCATCGTCGCGGGACATGTTCCTGACCTGGCGAAATTCTTTTCCGGTGACATCAGCAAATTCTTCGGCGATATTTTCGTCCGTTTGCTGAAAATGATCGTCGTGCCGGTCATGTTTTTCTCGCTCATCACCGGGGCCGCGAGCATCACGCCCAAAGAGATCGGAAGGACGGGCGGCAAGACTTTTCTGTATTACTTCGTCACCTCCGTCATCGCCGTGCTCATCGGCTTGGGCATTGCCCTGCTGCTCAGTCCGGGCGAGGGCCTGAACATGACTGGCGCGGAAGGCGCGACCGCCAAGGTCGCCAAGTCGCCGCCGTTCTATCAGGTCATCCTCAACATCGTTCCGACGAATCCCGCCGAATCGCTGGCCAAGGGCGACGTTCTGCCGATCATCTTCTTTGCCCTGGTGTTCGGCATCGGCCTCTCGCATTTGCGGGATTCCAAAATCGAAGCCGTGGCCAGGCAGGCGAACGCGCTTTATGACGTATGTTCCGCCGCGGCGGAAGTCATTTACAAGATCGTCGGCGGCATCATGCAATATGCGCCGATTGGCGTGTTCTTCCTGATCGCCAAGGTTTTCGCGGAACAGGGGCCCAAGGTCGTCGGCCCGCTGGCCTACGTCACGCTGGCGGTCTATATCGCCCTGATCCTGCATTTGATCATCGGCTACGGCGGCTTGCTCACGCTGTTCGGACTGAGCTTCGTAAAGTTCATCAAGGGCGCGCGCGAGTCGATGATCACCGCCTTCGTCACCCGCTCGTCCAGCGGCACGCTGCCCGTGACCATGCGCGTTTCCGAGGTGAATCTCGGCGTGCCGCGTTCGGTCAGCTCGTTCATCCTGCCCATCGGCGCCACGGTCAACATGGACGGAACGGCCATTTACATCACCATTTGCGCCACGTTCATCGGCTATGCCATCGGCTCGCCGCTGGACGGCGGCCAAATGCTGACCCTGATGATCACCGCGACGCTCGCGGCCATCGGCACGGCGGGCGTACCCGGCGCGGGCGCGCTGATGCTGATCATGGCCCTCGAATCCATCGGGCTGAAAGTGGAAGCCGGCTCCGCCGTCGCCGCCACCTACGCTTTGGTGCTCGGCATCGACGCCTTGCTCGACATGGGCCGCACCTGCATGAACGTCACCGGCGACATCGCCCTCGTGACCATCGTTTCCAAGAGCGAAGGAAGTCTGGATACGAGCAAGTGGGAAT
>JAISNE010000244.1 GCA_031276375.1 Accumulibacter sp. | reverse complement strand
GGATTTGCGGGCGCTGATGACCGATTCGCAGGATTGGTGGCCGGCCGATTGGGGCCATTACGGCGGTCTTTTCATCCGCATGGCCTGGCACAGCGCGGGCACTTACCGCACCGGCGATGGACGCGGCGGCGCGGGCCGCGGGCAGCAGCGCTTCGCGCCGCTGAATTCGTGGCCGGACAACGTCAGTCTCGACAAGGCGCGCCGCCTGTTGTGGCCGATCAAGCGGAAGTACGGGCAGAAGATCTCCTGGGCCGACCTGATTATCCTGACCGGCAATGTCGCGCTGGAGTCGATGGGCTTTCGCACCTTCGGCTTCGCCGCCGGCCGCGAGGATGTGTGGGAGCCGGACGAGGACGTTTACTGGGGCAGTGAAAAAACCTGGCTGGCCACGAGCGACAAGCCCGACAGCCGTTATTCCGGCAAGCGCGATCTGGAAAACCCGCTGGCCGCCGTGCAGATGGGCTTGATCTACGTGAACCCGGAAGGCCCGGACGGGAATCCGGATCCGCTGGCCGCCGCCAGGGATATCCGCGAAACCTTCGCGCGCATGGCCATGGGCGACGAGGAAACGGTCGCCTTGATCGCCGGCGGCCACACTCTGGGCAAGACCCACGGCGCGGGTCCGGCGGACAAGGTCGGCGCCGAGCCGGAAGCGGCGCCGATCGAGGCGCAGGGCCTGGGCTGGGCGAGCAGCCACGGCAGCGGCAAGGGCGCCGACGCGATCACGTCCGGCCTGGAAGTGGTGTGGACGCAAACCCCGACGCAATGGAGCAATTATTTCTTCGAGAACCTGTTCAAGTACGAATGGGAGTTGACGAAGTCTCCGGCCGGCGCGCATCAGTGGGTCGCCAAGAACGCCGAGGCGATCATCCCGGACCCGTTCGATCCGTCGAAAAAGCGCAAGCCGACGATGCTCACCACCGACTTGTCGCTGCGTTTCGATCCGGCATACGAGAAGATTTCGCGCAGGTTCCTGGAGCAGCCGCAGGCCTTCGCCGAAGCCTTCGCCCGCGCCTGGTTCAAGCTGACCCACCGCGATCTGGGGCCGCGGTCGCGCTACCTCGGCCCGGAAGCGCCGAAGGAGGTGTTGATCTGGCAGGACCCGCTGCCCGACGCGACGCACGCTCCGGACGCCGCCGCCATTGCCGGGGCCAGGGCCAGGATCGCCGCCTCCGGCCTGCCGGCTTCCGAACTGGTGGCGACTGCGTGGGCCTCGGCTTCGACTTTCCGCGGCAGCGACAAGCGCGGCGGCGCCAACGGCGCGCGCATCCGCCTGGCGCCGCAGAAAGACTGGGCGGTCAACGAGCCGGCCCGGCTGGCCAAAACGCTGGACAGGCTGACGGCGATCCAGCAGGCGTCGGGCAAGCTGTCGCTGGCCGACATCATCGTGCTGGCGGGCGGCGTGGGCGTCGAACAGGCGGCGAAAGCCGCGGGCTTCGACATCGAGGTGCCGTTTACGCCGGGCCGCGTCGATGCCGCGCAAGAGCAGACGCACATCCCATCCTTCGCCGCGCTGGAACCGCTGGTCGATGGCTTCCGCAATTTCAGCAAGGGCAAGTACGCCATTCCCGAGGAGGCGATGCTGATCGACAAGGCGCAGTTGCTGACCCTGACCGCGCCGGAACTGACCGTGCTGATCGGCGGTCTGCGCGTCATCGGCATCAACACGGGCGGCAGCAAGAACGGGGTCTTCACCGCCACGCCCGGCGCGTTGACCAACGATTTCTTCGTCAACCTGCTGGACATGGGCACGGTGTGGACACCGGCCGGCGACATCTTCGAGGGCCGGGAGCGCAAGACCGGCGCGCTGAAGTGGACGGGCACCCGCGTCGATCTGGTCTTCGGTTCGAACTCCGAATTGCGCGCGCTGGCCGAGGTCTATGCCAGCGACGACGCGAAGGAGAAGTTCGTCAAGGACTTCGTCGCCGCCTGGGCCAAGGTGATGGACCTTGACCGTTTCGACGCGCGGTGAGAAACGGCATGGTTTTGGCAAGGCTTTCGGAAGTTTTCCGGGCGCCGCGGCGCCCGTTTCCGAAACGCCTTGCCATCCGCCGGATCAGGACGCGGCGGGCGTGCCGCCGCCGCTGCCCGCGTAGGTCGACTTGCTGCGCTCGATGGATTGCAGCGCCAGGTAGTTGTTGCCGAACTTGTTGAGGTTGTCCATTTCCATGTCGTAGCGGTCGAAGTGCGCTTCCTCCTCGGCCACCAGTCCCTCGAACAGCTTTTTCGACACCGCGTCCTCGTTCTGCGAACATTCGTTCGCCCAGCGGTTGTATTCGCCGACGGTAGTCGATTCCATCTTCGCCGCCACTTCAAGCATGTCCTTGACCTCATGAACCTTTTTCACGCTCCCGGAAGCGACCATCTCCACGTCGCCCTTGAGGAACAGGATTCTTTCGGACAATTGTTCGATGTGCATCATTTCGTCGATCGCCGTGCGCTTGAACAGATTGGCCAGCAGGTCATAGCCCTGATCGTCGCAGTGGAAGTGAAAATACATGTACTGGTGCACCGACGCGAGTTCGCCGGCGACCGCCTTGTTGAGAAGCTCGATACTCTTTTCTTTTTTCATCGTTTTCTCCAATCCATGAAAA
>JAISNE010000176.1 GCA_031276375.1 Accumulibacter sp. | reverse complement strand
AGGAAACTTCCCATGAATGATGATAATGAAGTTCGCCGCACACTGAGCGAAGCCGCGGCGCGCCAGCTTGCCAATACCACCAAGACCCACGCTCAGTGGAGCGGCATCACGCCGCGCTGGCTGGTCTCCTTCCTGCCCTGGACGCCGGTCGAGGCCGGCATCTTCCGGCTGAACCGGGTCAAGGAAAAAGCCGTCGATTCGCCGGCCGATGTCGAATGCAGCCCCAATCACAACGACGATCTGCCGGAGACTTTCGTCGATTACGAAACCCGGCCGCGCGAATATTCGCTCAATGCCGTGACCACGGTCCTCGATGTCCAGACGCGGGTTTCCGACCTCTACAGTTCGCCGATCGACCAGATTCAGGAGCAGTTGCGCCTGCTGATCGAGAAGGTGAAGGAAAAACAGGAAAACGAGCTGGTTAACAACGAAGACTACGGCTTGCTGAACAATGTCGTGCGGGCGCAGCAGATTTCCACTCGCCAGGGACGCCCGACCCCCGACGATCTCGACGAACTGATCGCCAAGGTGTGGAAAGAGCCGGCCTTCTTCCTCGCCCACCCGAAAGCGATCGCCGCGTTCGGCCGCGAATGTACGCGGCGCGGCGTGCCGCCGCCCACCGTATCCCTGTTCGGCGCGCAATTCATCACCTGGCGCGGGCTGCCGTTGATACCGAGCGACAAGCTGCACGTCGATGAGCATAACCAGACCAACATCCTGCTGCTGCGCACCGGCGAACAGAAGCAGGGCGTGGTGGGCCTGTTCCAGCCCGGCGTTCCGGGCGAAATCGCCCCGAGCCTGTCGGTCCGCTTCATGGGCATCGACCGCAAGGCCATCGCCTCGTATCTCATCTCCCTGTACTGCTCGGCGGCGGTGCTGACCGACGACGCCATCGCCGTGCTGCGCAACGTCGAAGTCGATCAATATTATGACTACGCCTGACCTTCCGGCCGCTCCGCCCGATGCGGACACCTGGCCGGCGGTGATCGGCGCCGGCGCGCCCGACCCGGCGCTGATCGCGCAACTCGCCAACCAGTTCTTCGCCGCCTTGCCGGGCAAGACCACCGCGCCGGCGAGGCCGCCGTCGTTCTCGCCGGAACTGTCGGGAGTGGCGCAGGCCGCGCCGCCGCCCGTCGCGCCGGCCGAAACGCCGGACCGCGCGCGCTCCCCCGCCGCGTCCCCGACCGAGGACGAGCTGCGCAAGGTGACGTCGACGCTGGACAACGCCCTGTCGCTGATCCCCGCGCGTCTGGCCGTCCCGCCGGCCGACGGTATCGCATCGGCGGCCGGCGCCTACTACTTCATCGACCAGGCGAACCTGGCGAATGTCTCCGGCGACGAGCGCGGCGCTCTTCCCTTTCGGTTCGGCGCCGTCCCGGTCATCCCGGAACTCACCGAACGGCATCCGAACCGCGCGCCCGATCCCGGCTTCGCCTCGGCGCGGCCCTTCGACCCGCGCGCCATCCGCCGGGATTTCCCGATCCTGGACGAACGAATCGACGGCAAACCGCTGATCTGGCTGGACAACGCGGCGACGACGCAAAAACCGCAAGCGGTCATCGATCGCCTGACGTATTTTTATCAGCACGAAAACTCGAACATCCACCGCGCCGCCCACGCCCTGGCCGCCCGCGCGACGGACGCCTACGAGGAAGCGCGCGAGAAAGTCCGCGTCTTCCTCAACGCCGGAAGCGCCGAAGAGATCGTTTTCACGCGCGGCGCGACGGAAGCGATCAATCTGGTCGCCCGCGCATGGGGCGGCAAATACGTCGGGCCGGGCGACGAAATCATCATCAGTTGGCTGGAGCATCACGCCAACATCGTGCCGTGGCAGCAGCTGGCGGCGGAAAAAGGCGCGCGGTTGCGCGTCATTCCGGTCGATGACGACGGCGAGCTGATTCTTTCCGAATATGAACGGCTGCTGGGTCCGCGCACGAAGATCGTGGCCGTGACGCAAGTCTCGAACGCCCTCGGCGCCGTTACCCCGGCCCGGGCCATCGTCGACGCGGCGCACCGGCACGGCGCGCGCGTCCTGATCGACGGAGCGCAATCAGTGTCGCACCAGCGAAGCGACGTGCAAGCGATCGACGCCGACTTCTTCGTGTTCTCCGGACACAAGGTTTTCGGGCCGACCGGCATCGGCGTGCTCTATGGCCGGAAAGACGTTCTGGAAGATACGCCGCCCTGGCAAAGCGGCGGCAACATGATCGCCGACGTCACCTTCGAGCGGACCCTGTACCAGCCGCCGCCAACCCGGTTCGAAGCGGGTACCGGCAATATCGCCGACGCCGTTGGACTGGGCGCGGCCATCGACTACGTGAGCCAACTGGGGATCGACAACATCGCCCGTTACGAACGCGAATTGATCGGCTACGCCGAGCGCGTCCTGAAAACGATTCCCGGCCTGCGCATCATCGGCCATCCGCGGGAACGCGCCGGCGTGATCTCCCTGGTGCTCGACGGCATCAAGAGCGAAGACGTCGGCGCGCACCTCGCGCGTGAAGGCATCGCGGTACGCGCCGGCCATCACTGCGCCCAACCCATCCTGCGCCGTTTCGGGCTGGAAAGCTCGGTGCGTCCGTCCTTCGCGCCGTACAACACCTGCGCGGACATCGACGCCCTGGCGCGCGCCTTGCGGCAGTTGCCAGGGCGGCGCGGCTGACGGACGGCGGGGAGCGAAAAAAGCGCCGCCCCCGGTCGCGCTGGCAAATGGAATCGCCAAATCCCGCAAGGCAAGGAAGCCGGAACGAGCGGCGGGCCATCTCCGGAACCCATCGTTCGCCAGAGCGCCTGGCCGCCCGCCGCTCACGGCGGATCGCGGTGGCCGAGGCCATCGCCGGCGCGCGGTTCGGAGCGGGCGCCGCTTTGCATCGACACCAGTTCCGCCAGCACGGCCATCAGTTCGCGGTTATCCCGCGTGCCTTTCCAGGCATTTCCGT
>JAISNE010000171.1 GCA_031276375.1 Accumulibacter sp. | reverse complement strand
CCGGCGGATCCCAATGTCGATCAGACCGCGCTGGCCATGAAATTCGCCGATTACGTCAATGCCAATTCCAAGACCATCGAGGCCAAGGTCTTCCCCAACAGCCAGCTTGGGCAATCGCGTGAAGTGATCGAGGCCATGCGGCTTGGCTCGGGCGCTTCGGCCACGACGGGCGGCCCCGGCGAATATCTTTCGTTCGTCAAGCGGCTGGGCGTCCTTGGCCTGCCGTTCGTATGGAAGGATTACGACCACGCCACCAAGGTGCTGAACGGCGAGGTCGGCGCCGAATTGAACGGCGACATGGAAAAGGCCGGCTTCAAGGTGCTCGCCTGGTCGTCGAGCTGGGGCTTCCGCAGCGTGGTGACCGCCAAGAAGGAAGTCGTCAAGGTCGAAGACTTGAAGGGTCTGAAAATCCGCACGATTCCGAACAAGGTTTTCCTCGCGGTGATCAACACCCTGGGCGCCAACGCCACGCCGATGAACTTCGGCGAGGTCTATACCGCCCTGCAATCGGGCGTTCTGGACGGCTATGAGCATACGCCGGCGACGACCGCGTCGTTCAAGTTCTACGAAGTCGCCTGCTGCACGGCGCTGACGCGCCACTTGATGGACCCGACGATGCTCGCGTTCTCCCTGCCGGAATGGAAAAAATTCAGTGCGGAGGAACAGGAAATCATGCTGCAGGGAGCCAAGGCCGCGGCGGCTTATGTTTCCGGGCTGGCGCCGCAAAAAGAAAACGAGTTCATTGAACTCTTGAAGAAAAACGGCATGAAGTTCCATGAGATCGACCTCAGCTCGCTGCAGGGCGCCGTCGCCAAGGCGCAGGACGACCTGGCCAAGGAAACCGGCACCGAATCGCTGCTCGTCAAGATCCGGGCGGCGCGATAAAAACAAGAACCGGTGGCGGGCGCCGTCCGCCGCCGGAAAAAGAGACGCGGAGGGCTTTCCATCTTCCGCTGGAGTCAAGCTCGAAACCCCGCCGCGGGACAGGGCGGGGTTCCGGTCTGAGCGGGTTTGCAAATGGATAAACAGAATCCTTTTTTCATGCTGGTCGATCGTGTCGTCGAATACCTGGCCGGCGCGATCCTCGCGGTCATTCTCGTCATCGGCTTGCTGCAGGTGTTCAACCGTTACGTGCTGAACATCTCGCTTTCGTGGAGCGAGGAACTGCAGATTTTCGGCCATGTCTGGATCGCCTTTCTGGGCATCCCCATCGCCTATCGCAGAAACTCGCATCTTTATATCGAAACGCTCTGCGACAAGTTTCCGCCGCGCCTGCATTCGGCCTTCAATCTCATGGTCGAGACGATGTGGGGCGCTTTCGCGGTGGCCCTGATCGTCCTCGGCTGGCAGGTGGCGCAAGTGGCGCACCTGCAGGAGTCGCCGGGCCTCGAAATCCCGATGAGCTATCCCTACTACGGGCTGGTGGTCGGCGGCGCCTATACGCTGTTCGTCACCCTTCGCCGCGTCTTCGGCGGCGTCTGGAGGGTCGCGTCATGATCTGGATACTGTTCGCGGTCATGCTTGGCACCATGCTGATCGGCATCCCGATCCTGCTGGCCATCGCGCTGGTCGGCTACATCGGCATCGCGGCGACGCCGGGCATCGTCCTGCCGATGTTCGCCCAGAAGATGTTCGCCTACCTCGATTCGTTTTCGCTGCTGGCGATGCCCTATTTCATCCTGGCGGGCGCGCTCTTCTCCGCCAGCGGCATCAGCAAGAAGCTGGTCGATTTCGCCAACCACCTGGTCGGCCACCTGCGCGCCGGGCTGGCGCACGCCTCCGTCGTGGCCAGCATGGTCTTCGCCGGAGTCTCCGGATCGAGCACCGCCGACGCCGCGGCGATTGCCTCGATCATCATCCCGACGATGAAGGAAGAAGGCTACAAAGCGGGCTTCTGCGCCTCGCTGATCGGCACCGCCGGAACGATCGGCGCGATCATTCCGCCGAGCATGACCATGGTCGTCTACGGCTCCATCGCGCAGGTTTCCATCGGCGGCCTGTTCCTGGCCGGGATCATTCCCGGAATCCTGGTCGGCCTCTCGCTGATGGCGACCACCAAGATTTATTCCACGTTTCCGGGTTATCCCGAACTGCGGGTCACGCACGGGAAATTCAGCCTTCCCGCGCTGCTCAGATCGATCCTCGACGTCTGGCCGGCGCTGCTGGGGCCGGTCATCATCGTCGGCGGCATCCTGAGCGGGATATTCACCGCCACCGAGGCCGGCGCGATCGCCTGTCTTTACGCGCTCGCGCTCGGCTTCTGCAACGGCAAGATCAAGGTCGCCGACCTGCCCAGGATTTTCGTCGAGTCCGTCGTCATGACCACCATGGTCTCGGGCGTCATCGCCGTCGCGGGCGCCTCGGGCTGGCTGCTGAACTTCCTGGAATTCAACGAAGGAGTCCTGCGATTCTCCCGCTCGCTTTCGGAAAACCCGACGATCATCCTGCTGGTCTTCGCCGTCATCATGATCGTCCTGGGGACCTTCGTCGACTCCCTGGCCGTGCTGCTGGTGTTCGCTCCCGCGGCCATCGAGGTCTGCCGGGCCTACGGCATCGACGCGTTCCAGATGGGCATCGTCATGGTGATGTGCAACCAGATCGGCTCCGTCTCGCCGCCGACCGCGCCCCTGCTGTTCATCACGTCGAGCATCGCCAAGGCGTCCTACATGGAAATGAACCGCTACGTGTGGTGGTTCATGCTGGCGGAAATCGTGGTGCTGCTGGCGGTCATCTTCGTGCCGGGACTGGCTTCGGGAATTCCCCACTATTACTCATTCGGATGAAGGACTGACATGAAATACAAGAAACTGGGCGCCTCCGGCATCGAGGTAAGCGTCATCGGACTGGGTTGCTGGTCATTCGGCGGCGGAGCGTACTGGGGGCCGCAGTCCCAGCGGGACGCCGACGCCGTGGTCGCGGCGGCCATCGAGCGGGGCGTCAACTTCGTCGACACGGCGGAGGTCTACAACGACGGCGAAAGCGAACGTTCGCTGGGCCTGGCGCTGAAAGGCCGGCGGGACAAGGTCGTGCTCGCCTCCAAGATCAGCACCGCGCACGCGGGCAACGTACGTAAATACCTGGAGGGCAGCCTCGCGCGGCTGGGCACGGACTACCTCGACGTATACATCCTGCACTGGCCGATCAACCCCACCGCGCTGGCCCACTTCGCCGGCGGCCAGGACGTGGCCGGCGGGCCGCCGCAAGTCGCCGATGTCTTCGGCCAGTTCGAGGCGCTGCGGAAAGAAGGACTCATCCGCTCCATCGGCCTGAGCAACTTCGGCGTCGAACAGATGAAGGAAGTGGCGGCCACGGGCGTCAAGGCGGACAGCAACCAGCTTCCCTACAATATCGTCTCGCGCGCCATCGAAACGGAAATCGCGCCTTATTGCGCGCGCCACGAAATCGCCGTGACCGGCTCGGTAGGGCTCCAGCAAGGTTTACTCACCGGCAAGTACGCCACGCCGGAAGACGTGCCGCCGCCGCAGGCGCACTCCCGCCACTTCCACCAGCGGCGAGGCGGGCCGGACTCGCGCCACCACGAGGAAGGCGCCGAAAAGGAACTATTCGAAGCGGTGGACTGCGTCAAGGCGCTCAGTGCCGAAACCGGCCTTTCCTGCGCGCAGATCGCGCTGGCGTGGATCCTGCAAAAGCCGTTCATGACCTCGACGCTGGCCGGCTGCCGGAACGTGGCGCAGCTCGACGCGAACCTGAGCGCGGTCGACGTCACCCTGAGCGACGAAATCATGGCGCGCATCGACGCGGCCAGCCTGCCCGTCTGGCGAAAGTTGGGCGACATGGCCGATTACTACGAAAACCGCGCCAAGAGCCGGATTTTCTGATGACCGGCGGAGCGGGCAGCAAAGACGG
>JAISNE010000140.1 GCA_031276375.1 Accumulibacter sp. | reverse complement strand
CGCCCTTGCGGGCGGGGACCCCGACCCGCACGACGGGCGCTATGTCGAGCGTTTCAGTTTTGGCGCGCAAAACGGGCTGGACATGTGCGAGCGCCTGCGCCAGATCAGCGTCACGCTGGCGGGCGGGCCTTCGGCGGCTGCCGCGCACTACAAGCGCGGCGCGACGCCGGTCAACGTCGCCTACGGCCTAGCGCTGCCCGGCCGGTTCGGCGCGGGCGGCGGCACCAACCGCTTCGACGGCGCCAACGCCAACAACGATCCGGAAATGGAAGCGCCGGACAGGGAGCACAGCGCCGACTACGACGATTACGTGCTGACGCGCGATATCGCCTCGCTGATGACCACCTTCGGCTGCCAGCCGGTGCGCTACCACGCGCAAGCCAACTATACGCAAACCATCAGCACGGGCGGCGGACTGGATACGACCATCGGGGGCTGGATCATGGGCACCTTCGGGGACGGCGTGACTCCTGAAGAGGCGGGCTCCGATTTAAACGTCAGTCTCGACCGCGAGGGCATTGCCGTGCCCGCGCTGGAATCCGTGCAATCGGTCGCGCTGGCCTACGGCATCGCCGGGGAAATCGAAGGGCAGTATGCGGATTTGCAAGACGCCGTGCAGGAAACCATTGTTTTCGCCAGCCTCCAGGCGACGATCGCGGCGCTTGGCGTGCTGGTCTCCACCCTGACCATCGTGGCGGACGGAATCGGGATTGCCGAGGCGGTGGGGGTTGCCATCGCCTGCATTGGCCTGTGCGCCAACGAGTACATCGCCATCGGTTTGTATATCGCCTCCATCGGCACGTCCGTCGCCGCGCTGGTGGTCAATGTCTCCGCCACCGCCGTCCTGGTCGGCGCCGCCATCGATGCCAGCGTGATTGCCGCCCGGCTGAACCTCGATGTTTCCGAGGAGATGGATGATATCTGCAAGAGCGTGGAGCTGGAAGAGATAGAGGAGAACGAGGATATGATAAGGGCACGGGAAAGACTGGCGGATGTACTCCAAAACGCCAAGGATGAGATGGACGAGGCCAGGGAGGAACTGGACGACTACGAGGGTACGCTCGAAACCCCGCTGAAAACCTGCAATGACGTATTGGCGCACACCGGGAATTCAGGGCTTGGGTGTTCCTCGGGCGGCACCGAGGCCCTCTGTAGCAACAGTAGCGGCGGCGCGTACTGCGCCAACGCGAAGAACAGCGTCTGTTTTGCCGTGGGCAACCCGTCGACAAAAGACCGCTACGCGCTTTTCGTCAATCCCGCGGAGGACGACGGCGGCATTAAAGCGCTGTACCGGGAGCTCCTGGAGGCCGAGCGGAAATATTCCGAATTCGATAAAAAAATCGAGGCGCTGGATAAAAAAATCGAGAAGACGGATATAAACGATTCCGATGTTCAGGACGCAATCAACAAATATGCCGAGCAGAGTTGCAAGAACGCGCCCAACCCGAACTGCAAAGATATCCGCCGGGATCAGATGACCAAGCAATACCAGGCGCAACACGACAAGGCGGTAGCGGATAAAGCCGCACTGGTGGCCGGCAAGGTCGATGCGAAAGCGAAGCTCGTAGAAGAGCGGGCGAAAGTCGCCGATGCGCACGAGCTCAAGACGGTTTCCGTCGTCAGCAACAAACCTTGTCCAGACGACAGCTCTGTCACGATCAGATGCGAGAAAGCCTACACGGATGCCTGCGATACCGCCTCCAGTCGGCTTATGAAAAAATTCCGCGACAGTATTTACGACCCGGATACGGATTGTTCCCTCGGAGTAAATGAGGGCCAATGCGAAAGCTACCACTGGTATATCAAGTGGGGCCAGTATGCGTTGAAAAAAGAGAAATATGATGAGGCGAAAAAAGCCTACGACAAGGCGTCAGAGCCCCTCCCCAGCTTTGACTGCGCAATGGGAGTAGGCGACGGCAAGGTCGTGATCTGGACCTCGGAGGCCGCCGGGGAAATCGTGCGCCGGGTCGACAAACGGAGCCTGCTGCAATGAACGCGAATCCAGACACCCGCTGCCCGCGTATCCCGCGCCTCGTCAGTGCGACCGCGAGCCGAAGGCGTGGCGAAAAGCAATCCGGAAACGCGCCGCGAACGACAATCGCCCCGCGCACGGACACGCCGCATGGATTGCCACGTCGCTTCGCTCCTCGCAATGACGGAGTTTCCCCCGTCTTGCCGTGGCGAATACCTTTGTTGTTGACCGCGCGCGACAATAAACCAAACGCTCGCCACAACGCGCCAATCCCCCAACCCTCCGTCATTGCGAGGGCCGTCAGGCCCGTGGCAATCCACGCGGCCCCGGACGCCACCTTGCCGCTTCAGGAAACCCAACCGCCACATGAATCGCCGCGCCGCCGCGCTCCTCGCGATGACGAGGCGAGGCGTGGTCGTCCTTCCCCTCCGCCTTCGATGAACCGCGCCCGTCCGTTACCGGCGGCAAAGCCGCCGCAAAAATCACGGTCCTCTGTCTTCCGTCCTCCGTCCCCTGAACGCGGCTTTTCCCTGCTGGAGCTTTCCGTCTCCCTGCTCATCCTGGGGCTGCTGGGGCTGGGATTGTGGAAGTTCCTGCCCGCCTTCAACGCGGTCAGCGA
>JAISNE010000067.1 GCA_031276375.1 Accumulibacter sp. | reverse complement strand
GGTTTCGCCGGTGGGCGGCGGCCATCATGCACTGGCCGGGCTGGAGATCGCGCGTTTCGGCGGAAGCCGGCCAGTCGAGCGAGTATCGATCCTTTCCGCTTCGTGGGCGACGCCGTTGCGCCAAATCACCACGGTGGCCTTCTCCCCAAGGAGAAAAGGGAGGGAAAGCTGCGGCTTTCGGCGCCTTCTCCCCGAGGGGTGAGGGGAAGAAGAATTGCGGCCTTTCGGCGCCTTTTCCACAGATTATCCATGATGGAATTGCCATGCCGCCGGGATCATCCGGCGGGATGTTCCGTTTCGTCGGCTCGTCCGCCGTCCAGGCCGAGGTCCTGTATCTTGCGGGTCAGCGTGTTGCGGCCGATTCCCAGCGCCAGCGCGGCTTCCATGCGCCGGCCGCCGGTGTGCGCCAGGGCGCGGTTGATCAGGATGCGCTCGAAGGCGTTGGTGAGTTTTTCGTGTACCGGAGTGTCGCTGCTGGCCAGCATTTGATCGACCGTCCGCGCCAGTCCGCTTTCCCAATCCGCGCCGCCGCCCGCCGCCGGCGTCTGTTCGCGCAGTTCCGGCGGCAGATCGCCGGCGTCGATCAGTTGTCCGGGGGCCATGACCGTCAGCCAGTGACAGATGTTTTCCAGTTGCCGGACGTTGCCCGGAAAATCCGCGATGGACAGTTGCCGCAAGGCCGCGTCGGAGATGCGCTTGGCGTCGACGCCGAGATCCTGGGCGCTTTTCTGGAGGAAATGGCGCGCCAGGATCGGGATGTCCTCGCGCCGTTCGCGCAGGCCCGGCAGACGCACCCGGATGACGTTCAGGCGATGGAAGAGATCTTCGCGGAACAGCCCTTCCTTGACCCGCATTTCGAGATTCTGGTGCGTGGCGGCGATGATGCGCACGTTGGCCCGGATCGGCAAATGCCCGCCGACGCGATAGAAATTGCCGTCGGAGAGCACGCGCAGCAGGCGCGTTTGCAATTCGGCCGGCATGTCGCCGATTTCGTCGAGAAACAGCGTGCCGCCCTCGGCCTGCTCGAAGCGGCCGCGCCGCTGGGTGGTGGCGCCGGTGAAGGCGCCGCGCTCGTGGCCGAACAGTTCCGATTCGAGCAGGTCCTTGGGAATCGCCGCCGTGTTGATGGCGATGAACGGCTTGTCCGAACGCGGGCTGTGCCGGTGCAGGGCGCGCGCCACCAGTTCCTTGCCGGTGCCCGATTCGCCGGTGATCATCACCGTGGCCGAGGATTGGCTGAGCCGCCCGATGGCGCGAAACACTTCCTGCATGGCCGGCGCCTTGCCGAAAATTTCCGGCACCATGCCGATCTCGCTTGCCGCACCAACCTGGTGCATGCTCTCGTCGATGGCTCGCCGGATCAGTTCCAGCGCCTGGTCGACGTCGAACGGTTTGGGCAGATATTCGAACGCGCCGCCCTGGAAGGCGGCCACCGCGCTGTCCAGATCGGAATAGGCGGTCATGATGATGACCGGCAGCGTCGGGAAGCGCTCCTTGACCTTGCGCAGGAGGTCCAGCCCGGATTCGCCCGGCATGCGGATATCGGATACCAGGACTTGCGGCGGCTCGCCGCTCAGTTCGAGCTGCGACAAGGCTTCGCTGGCGGAGGCGAAACATTTGAACGGGGTCTGCTCGCGCGACAGCGTTTTTTCCAGCACCCAGCGGATCGACTTGTCGTCATCGACAATCCAGACAGGTTTCATTGACTTCTCGGGCATCGTGATCGGGATGTACGGGTTCTAGCAAATAGCTTGCCAGTCAGGAGACGGCGGACGCAAAACAGCCCTGGAATTTCGATGGACGCAAGATCGCCCGCCGGAAATTCGCCGGAATCCGTTGGAAACGGGCTTGTTCGCCAATCAGTTCATCGATTTGCCACCGCCCGGACCCAGCGGCATGCGGATGGTGAAACAGGTGTATCCCGGCCGGCTCTGGCACTCGATGGCGCCCTGATGTTGCAGGATGAAGCTCTGCGCGAGGGTCAGACCGAGGCCGTTTCCTCCCTCGCGGCCCGAAACCAGCGGATAGAACATGCGTTCCCGGATGTCCTCGGGAATGCCCGGACCGTCGTCGATGATCTGCAATTCCAGGGCCAGCGGGAAACGCCGCTTGGCCAGCGTGACCTGGCGGGCCACGCGCGTGCGGAAAGTGATCTGGCCGGACGCCTCGCCGGCCGGCCGTTTCATGATGGCCTGCGCGGCGTTGCGCGCGATGTTCAGCGTCGCCTGGATCAACTGCTCCCGGTCGCCCACGAGGTCCGGCAAACTGGTGTCGTAGTCGCGGCGGATGGTCAGCGCTCCGGGGAATTCGGCGGTCAGCAGGCTGCGCACGCGCTCGAGGATTTCGTGGATGTTGACCGCCCCCGGCTGCATCGGCCGATGCGTGGAGAGCAGGCGCTTCATCAGATCCTGCAGCCGGTCGGCCTCCTTGATGATGACTTGCGTGTATTCGTGCAGGCCGGGATTGCCAAGCTCGCGCTCCAGGAGTTGCGCCGCGCCGCGGATGCCTCCCAGGGGATTCTTGATCTCGTGCGCCAGATTGCGGATCAGCTCGCGGCTGGCCAACTGAAGTTCGAGCAGCCGCTCCTCGCGCGTCGCCCGCAGGATTTGCGGATCGATCGACCAGAATTCGACCAGCAGCCGGATTTCCCCGGCTTCCACCTGGTTGATCGAGCAGTTCAGGTGCAGCACCCGGTCGTCGCCGAGGCGGAGTTCGGTATCTGGCTCGCTGTAGTTCCAGCCATGCGCGAGCGCGTTGTTCAGCGCTTCGATCAAGGTGGCCGGACAGCCGGCCACGCTGTCGAGCCGGTTGCCGCGCACCGTTTTGCCGCTGACGGCCAGCAGATGCTCCGCCGCCGGATTCATGTAACGGATGGCCAGATCGGCGTCGAGCAAAATGACCGACGAAAACAGCAGATCGAGGCCGCCGGTCGGATTGTTCGCCAGCCCGGTCATGCAAAGAGCGCCGCGCCTTGTTCAGCGCAACTTGGCCAGCTCGTTTTCAATGGCTTCGATGTTGCGTTCGTGCAGGGCCGCCTTGTTTTTGTGCGCTTCGAGGCGATCGAGAACCGGATCGTAGTTGCGCTCGCTGCCCGACAGGATGGCTTGCTGCTCGGCCAGATCCTTTTTGGCCTGTTCGAGATTCTTCCGCTCCGCTTCCAGTTCACTTTCCAGGATGCGCCGCCGGTCATTGTCACGCTCCTTCTGGGTCGTATCCCCGACCTGAAAATCCGGCGGCGACTTCGCCTTGGGCGGCTTCGACGGCGCCGGGGCGCCGGGCGCCGGAATGACGGGCACCGGCCCGAGATCCAGCGCCTTGCATTTGATGCCCTTGTCCGCCAGCTTGATGTTGGAAAACGTTTTGTGGCCCTCTTCGTCGATACACTGATACATGGCTTCCGCCCGCGCCACGCCGGCTGTCACCAGCAGCATCGCCGCCAGACGCCATCCGCAAAATAGCTTCATCATCCCATTCATCCTGTTTCATCCAAAACAAACTCCGCCTGGAAACCTCCCCTTCAGGGGGCGATCCGGCCTCGGAGGAACGCCCCTGCCGTGCCGCCCGGTCGCGGGCGTTGATCGAATCATTTCCAGTGCGCATCAGTGTATGGGAGGAATCGCCTAATTTCAAACGCGCCATACCGCCGGTAGACAAAAAAAGGACGGAAACCTATCCGTCCTTTTTGGCCCGGCGAACAGATCAACAACTGTAATAGAGATCGAATTCGACCGGGTGGGTGGTCATGCGCACCTTGTTGACTTCGTCCATCTTCAGTTCGAGGTAGGCGTCGATCCACTCGCCGGAGAAAACGCCGCCGCGGGTCAGGAACTCGCGGTCCTTGTC
>JAISNE010000066.1 GCA_031276375.1 Accumulibacter sp. | reverse complement strand
ATGTCGCCGGTCGATTGCGCGGTGCGCTCGGCGAGTTTGCGCACTTCGTCGGCGACCACCGCGAAGCCGCGTCCCTGTTCGCCCGCGCGCGCGGCTTCGATGGCCGCGTTGAGGGCCAGCAGGTTGGTCTGGTCGGCCACTTCCTTGATGACTTGCACGACCGAGGAAATCTGCTGCGATTCGCTGCCCAGCGCCTGGATGACGTTGGAGGCCTGCGTCACGGTTTCGGCGATCGCGCCCATTTCGGCGGCGGTGCGCTCGATGATCTGCCCGCCTTCGTCGGAGACTTCGCCCGCGCGCTGCGCCATGCCCTGCGCGTCGCCCGCGCTGTTCGCCACGGTGTTGATGGAAACGGTCATTTCCTCGACCGAGGCGGCCATCGCGGAGGTCGAGCTCGACTGGCTCGCGGAACTGGCGGCGACTTGCTGCGCGGCGGTGTTCAGCGATTCCACCGCGCCGTTGACTTCGTCCATGCGATGCTGGATGTCGGTAAAGGATTCCTGGAGCCGTTTCATCATCGTGTTGAAGGCCGTGACCATCTCCCCGATTTCATCGCTGGCATGGTAATTGACCGTGAGCCGCAGGTCGTTTTCCCGTTCCACGCGCTGCACCGTGTCGCGCACCCACTCGACGGGTTTGACGATGGCCTTCAGCGAGGCGAGGCCCAGGAAGACGATGCCCAGAATGGTCGCCACCGTGATCCCGACCTGGAACCACATGCTCTGCATCGAAGTGTTCTCGAACGTCTTGATGGCTTCGTGACGCATCTTGTCGTTGATTTCCACCAGTTCGGCCAGCTTGCCGCCCATCGTGGTGGTGGCGTCCCGATTGGTGAGTCCGGTCTGGTCGACCTTCGCGTAGAAGGCATTCAGTTTTTCCGGCGTTGGGTCCTTGAGCGCCTCTTCGAGCATGTGGATCAGGTCCACGCCCAGATGCTGCGACCAGGCTGGCCAGAGGGGCTTGACTTCGTCCCAGACCTTTTGCACTTCCGGGTACTTGTCGAATCCATCAAAGATCTTGAACCACTTTTGCGCCCCGGTGTCGGCTTCCTTCATCCGTTCGAGCGAGCGGGCCAGTTCCTTGACCTGATCCTCATAGGCAAAGGTGTTCTTGCTTCCCGCCTCGTACATGCGGCGCACCATGTTGTTGACCTGCGTTTGAAACTGGAGCACGGATTCCAGCTTGGGAATGGTGTCGTCATCCAGCCTCTCGATGGCTTCGATGGAGGTCGATGTGTTGTGGTATCCCAATGCGCCGACGACGATCAGGCTGAACCAGGCAAGGCCCGCAAGGATATGGATTCTGGTCTTGATCTTCACGTTGATCTCCTAAAGTAATGAATTGGCATCGTATCTTGTTTTACGCGGTGCGACAACTCTACTTGACACTATCTGAATCATATCGTATAGGCGAAATCGTTTTGCGGAAGAAGCGAGATGATACCAATAACAGACTTCCTGCTCCGAAAAAAACAATTGAAAAAATGTCGTCGAAAAACATGAAACGTAAAAGAACGCTCGGCAAAAACCAGATGCAAACCGCCCTGTTTTCATGAAAGCAGTATTAACGCCGCCAGCCCCGACTTTGCGTAAAGGGGACGTGGTAATCATGGACAACTCGCCGGCGCGCAAGTTCAAGGGTTCAGAGGACAGAAGAGAGTCGGTTACCGGCGCTGCGCGCCGCAAATATTACTGTCCTCCGTCCTCTGTCCTCCGCCCCCGTCCCCCGATCAGAACCCCGCGCCCTTGATCGACTTGAGTCCTTTGTAAACCGCCTTGGCGCCGAGCTGCTCCTCGATGCGGATCAGTTGGTTGTACTTGCAGATGCGGTCGGTGCGCGACAGCGAACCGGTCTTGATCTGGCCGGCGCCCGTGCCGACGGCGAGGTCGGCGATGAACGAATCCTCGGTTTCGCCGGAACGGTGCGAGGCGATCACGCCATAGCCGGCCTGCTGCGCCAGCTTGATGGCGTCCAGCGTCTCGGTCACGGTGCCGATCTGGTTGACCTTGATCAGGATCGCGTTGGCCGCGCCCATCTCGATTCCTTTTTTCAGCCGCGAGGGGTTGGTGACGAAGAAATCGTCGCCGACGAGCTGGGTCTTCTTGCCGAGCGCCTGGGTAAACCTGACGTAGCCATCCCAATCGTTCTGGTCGAGGCCGTCCTCGATCGAGACGATCGGATATTTCTCGCACCACGCCTTGTATTTGGCGATCATGTCGTCGGCGGTGAACAGCTTCTCGGGATTCGACTTCCAGAACTTGTAGCCTTTGCGGCCGCCTTCGTCGAACAGTTCGGACGAGGCGCAATCGAGCGCGATGGCGATCTGCCTGCCGGGTTTGTAGCCGGCGGCGGCGATGGCCTGCATGATGATTTCGAGCGCCTCGTCGTTCGACAGGTTCGGCGCGAAACCGCCTTCGTCGCCGACGGCGGTGACGTGACCGCCTTTCTTGAGGAGGCCTTTCAGCGTATGGAACACTTCGGTGATCCAGCGCAAGCCCTCGGAGAAAGTCCTGGCGCCGACCGGCATGACCATGAATTCCTGGAAGTCGATCAGGTTGTCGGCGTGCTTGCCGCCGTTGATGATGTTGGCCATCGGCGTCGGCAGCACGAATTCGCGGTTCTTGTGCAGCTTGGCGATGTACTTCCACAGCGGCGTCTTGCCGACGCTGGCGGCCGCGACGGCGATGGCCATCGACGCGCCGAGAATGGCGTTGGCGCCGAACTTCGACTTGTTCTGCGTGCCGTCGAGCGCGATCATCGCCTCGTCGAGCTCGCGCTGCCGGAGCGGATCCTGGCCCTTGAGCAGCTTGGCGATCGGGCCATTGACCGCGGCGACCGCCTTCAGGACACCCTTGCCGAGATAGACCTTCTTGTCGCCGTCGCGCAGTTCGCAGGCCTCGAATTCGCCGGTGGACGCCCCGGACGGAACCGCGGCGCGCGCCAGGAAACCGTTGTCGAGCACGACATCGACTTCGACCGTCGGATTCCCGCGCGAATCGAGAATCTGCCGACCGATCACCTTGCCGATCTTGACCGAGGCTTCGGCCGGCCTGGCGGCGGTGACGGTCTTCCCGGAGGAAATCTTGGCGGAAGAGGTCTTTCCGGCCGGAGCCGCCTTCACGGCGCTCTTTTGGGCAGACGCGTTCTTCTTGACGGGAACAGCTTTTTGGGGTGTTGCGTTTTTAGTGGCCATTTTTGGATTCCATGATAGTGGTTAAAAAAGAAAAGAAAAACAAAGACATGCGATTATACAATATCCACTCCAACCCACCTCCGGCCCGGCCGGATGTCGAGCCGGATTATCCCCCCTAAAGCGGGAGCTTTCAAATCGGGCGCCGGAGGACCATCAGCTCCGGCGCGGCGCGCCGCGAATATGACTGTCCTCTATCCTCCGACCCTGATGTTTCCCCTCGAATTTTCATGCGCCACCCCCGCTTTTTTAAAGACGAGGCGGCCAAAATACCCGTCATTCCCGCGCAGGCTTGGAAAAGCGACGGTCGCTTTTTCTGATCCCTGAAACCTGATCCCTGATCCCTGATTTTTTTCAGCCTTTCCCTAAATGCGATTGCCCTGAGTCCGACGTATCAGGATTGCGGTCATTTTTGTATAGTCCCACGAAGCGGGCGAGACGAGGGCGGAGGACAGAGGACAGAGGGCAGTCGGTTACCGGCGCTTCGCGCCGCAAATATTACTGTCTTCCGTCCTCTGTCCTCTGTCCTCTGAATGAGCTTGGCGCGTGAACCAAGACAAGCGGGATTGTAATCGACATCAAGCCGAGTTTGGCGTGGTCGTCCCGGTGATCCCTGGGGTGCCGGCCTCATGACCCTGCCGGCGCGGGCGTCGCCGATACGGAGGCGAATCCGTGATCGACGCGCCGCATGGCAACTCGAGCGCCGGGGATCGTTCTGTCTTCCGCCGGACGGCGCCGAAACCCCGGCGGCGCCTTTCACGTTGTCCTCATTCAAGCTTCAAATCGAAGCCCTGCTTCCTTGCGCAGTCCAGCAGCAGGCTGCGTTTTTCATTGGCGACGCGCAACTTCTTGACGACTTGTTCGCTGAAGGAATCGGAATGCCGGCCACTGTCCC
>JAISNE010000041.1 GCA_031276375.1 Accumulibacter sp. | reverse complement strand
GCCGCTGTACCTGCTGGTGGCGGAAAACCCGGAATGGAAGGATTTCGAGCTGCCGATCGGCAGGGATCTGATCCCGTTGCCGTCGGTGATCTGGGTGCGCAAGGGCGAGAAGGACATCGAGAAGCTGGTCGACGGCTTCGTCCAGGATTGGTATCGCACCGGCTGGCTCCTCGAGGTGACGCGCAAGAACCGCATCCCGATCACGCCCCTGCTTGAAGAATGGCAAGCCAAGTATCCGGTGGCGAAAAAGTGAAGCCGTGAAGCCATGCCGGAATCCTGGCTCCCCGCGTTCGTCGTCGCCGCCAAGTCGGTCGGCCTGAATTACGCTTTCCTGCTCAACGCCTTCGAGCGCGAGGCGTGGCTGAAGGGTGTCGTGGTCAGCGTCGAGTTATCCTTCCTGTCGATCGCCAGCAGCCTGCTCGTTGGCCTGGTCATCGCCACGGCGCTGACTTCGGAACGTCCGTGGCTGGCCAGGCCGGCGCGCGCGTTCGTTGAAATCATCCGCAACACACCGACGCTGGTGCAAATATTCTGTGCCTTCTTCGTGCTCAACATGCTCGTCAGCCAGGCGCTCGGCGGTCCGCAGAACAATCCGTTGACCGCCTACGCCTGGGTGGTGATCGTGCTGTCGCTGCATTTCGGCGCGTATCACGCCGAAGCCTTGCGGGCGGGCATCGAGGCGGTTCCCAAGGGTATGCGCGAATCGGCGGCCTCGCTTGGTTTTTCCAGGCGCGGACGGCTGATTCATGTCGAATTGCCGCTGGCCTTCCGCTTTGCCTGGCCGTCGCTCATCAACAACATGGTCGATCTGGTCAAGGCGACCTCCCTGGGTTCGGCGATCGCCGTCGGCGAGGTGACTTACGCTTCCCTGATGATCTGGGTGAATGGGGACAACGTGCTGGAACTGATGATTTTCATTTTCCTGGTCTATGCCGCGCTGACGCTCTTCGTCGTCTGGCTGGGAGGGTGGGTGGAAAAACGTTTGAGGATGCCGGGCTATGGCCACTGACGAAGCGTTGGCGCTGGAGACTCCCAGGGAGTCCAGGGCGCTTCCCAGGGCGCGGCCCACGCTTTCCCCGATCGTCCCGTGGGCCGTCGGCATCGCGCTGACCTGGCTGGCGCTGGCGCATTTCCATCGGGACTCGGTGGCGATGCTCTGGCACTGGGCGCCGCATCTGGCCCTCGGTTTACGCATGAACGTGCTGATCAGCGTACTGGCGATCGGCATCGGCACCGTGCTCGGAGCGGTCGTCGGCGCGCTGGAACTTTCCCGTTGCCGCTGGATCAAGGCGCCGGCCCGTGGGTACGTGCATGCGTTCCGCAACGCGCCGATGCTGGTGCTGCTCTTCTTCACCACCTATGTGTTCCCCTTTGAAATCCATGTGGGTTCGCTGTATCTGCCGTTTCCGGACTGGATCAAGGTCACGGTCGGGCTGGCGCTGCCGGCCTCGGCGTACATCGCCGAGGTTTTCCGCGGTGCCCTCCTGTCGATCACCTCGGCACAGTGGGAGGCCGCGGCCTCGCTCGGTCTTTCCCGCTCGCAGAGCCTGCGCTGGGTGATCCTGCCGCAATGCTTCAAGCGCGTGCTGCCGCCGTGGATGAATCTTTACGCGATGATTACCATGAGCACCACCCTGGCCTCGCTGGTCGGCGTGACCGAGTTGCTCGAGTCGGCCAGGAACGCCACCAACACGGTCAATCGCACGGACTTCACGATCCTCGTGTACCTCGCGGTGCTGACCCTGTTTTTCCTTTATTGCTATCCGATCACGCGGTTTACCGCTCGCCTGGAACGCAAGTACGCCTTCCACTGAGCGTCATCCGAAAGATACGATCCATGTCCGAATCCGATAAATCGCAGGAACGGCAAACGCTTGTCCAGTTGCGCAACGTTCATCTCTCCTTTGGCGCCAACCACGTGCTCAAGGGCATCGATCTCAAGGTGCGCAAGGGAGACGCCGTGTCGATCATCGGCCCGTCGGGGTCGGGGAAATCGACCCTCCTGCGCTGCATCAACGGTCTGCTGACGCCGGAACGCGGCGAGGTCGTCGTCGGCGACACGCCGGTGCATGCGCTCAAATCCGAGGCGGAGCGCATCGCGCTCAGGAAGCGCATCGGTTTCGTCTTCCAGCAGTACAACCTGTTCCCGCACCTGACGGTGCTGCAAAACGTCGTCCTGGCGCCGATCCGGATTCTCGGCATGGAGCGCGCGAGCGCCGAGCGCGAGGCGCGCGAACTGCTGGCCAGGGTGTGCCTCGCGGACAAGGACGAAGCCTATCCCGGCCAGTTGTCCGGCGGCCAGCAGCAGCGCGTGGCGATTGCCCGGGCGCTGGCCATGCACCCGGAGCTCGTGCTGTTCGACGAAGTGACCTCGGCGCTCGATCCGGAAACCGTCGGGGAAGTACTGTCGGTCATCCGGCAACTGGTCGAGGACGGCATGACCAGCCTGCTGGTGACGCACGAGATGCGTTTCGCCGAGGAAGTCAGCCACGAGGTCGTGTTTACCGAAGGCGGCGAGATCGTCGAACACGGCACGCCGCGCGACATCTTTCACGCGCCGCGCAATCCGCGCACGAATGCTTTCATCAATGCCTTGCGCAATTGACGCCAGGTTGCGGTCAAACCATCGTGATACGCCAAAAGTTCAGAGGACAGAAGACAGTAGTATTTGCGGCGCGAAGCGCCGGTGACTGGCTGTCCTCTGTCCTCAGTCCCTGATGTTTCCCCTCGAATTCATGAAGAATCCAAGAAAAGAGGAAAGGCTTGAGAGTCCGCCATGGCAAACAGAGGAGAGCATTTCCGAGAGAGGAAAGGGAAAGCCAATGCAACCGATAACAGAGTGCCCGGCGAGCCAGGGTGATGACGGAGATTTCCTTGCGCTGGGTCCGGCAGGCGCCTTGGAACAGGAAGGTCAATTGTTTCTGTTGGGCGCATTCGCCAATCAAGCGCGGCGCCCAGCCGTCCCCCCGTGCCCGTCATTCCCGTGCCCGTCCCCGATCCCGTCATTCCCGCGCAGGCGGGAATCCAGCATTCCGCCGCCTTTTCTGGATTCCCGCCTGCGCGGGAATGACGGGTATTTTGACCGCCTCGTCTTGAAAAAAACGAGGGGAGTACATGAAAATTCGAGGGGAAACGTCAGCCTCTGTCCTCTGTCCTCCGAACCGCGCATGGCGTGTCTGTATTTCCGGCCCACGGGCGACGGCGCCGGGATTCCGGTCTCATGGCGTCGATGGCGAATCGTTTCGAGAGCGGTGAACGATCATGACAGATGATCCCCTGGAAAAGGCCGAGGCGTCCTCTCCGCCACTGAGACGGCGTACCCGTCTTACCCGCGCCGGACTGGCGACCCGCGTCGACGGCGGGCGGGCGGTCAATCCGCCGCTGGTTCGCGCCAGCACCATCCTTTTCGACAATGTCGCGCATCTCATGGACGTGCGCCGTCGGCGCAACGACGAGCGCTTGCTGTCCTACGGCGCGCGCGGCAATCCGGTGGCTTACGCGCTGGAGGACGCGATCACCGAACTCGAGGGCGGCCATCGGACACGGCTGTTTCCCACCGGCCTCGCCGCGATCACCCAGACGCTGATCGCCTGTTTGCGGCCGGGCGATCATGTGCTGATTGCCGATTCCGTTTACGAACCGGTGCGTCATTTCGCGCGGCAGTTCTTCGAGCGCTTCTCCATCGACTATTCGTTCTTCGCCGCCGACGGGCAGGGCGTCGAGGCGCTGCTGCGTCCGCGGACGCGCCTGATCTACGCCGAATCGCCCGGCTCGCTGGCCTACGAGATCGTCGACCTGCCGGCGCTGGCTCGCCTAGCGCATTCCCGCGGCATCCTGCTGGCCGCCGACAACACCTGGGGCGCCGGCTATCTGTACCGTCCGCTGGCGCTGGGAGCGGACATCGTCGTTTCCGCGCCGACCAAGTATCTGAGCGGCCATTCGGATGTGGTCATGGGCGCGGTGACCACCACGCAAGAAGCATGGGCGCGCATCAATCGCTCGGCCGACGCGCACGGCATGACGGTCGGCCCCGACGACGCCTGGCTGATCCTGCGCGGATCGCGCACGCTGGCGGCGCGTCTGCCGCTGCACGCGGCCGGCGCGTTGCGCGCCGCGCAATGGCTGCGGGCGCACCCCGCCGTGGCGCGAGTCTTCCATCCAGCCTTGCCGGACGACCCCGGTCACGCGCTCTGGCGGCGGGATTTCTCGGGAGCCAACGGTCTCCTGTCCCTTGCCCTGAAAGACCCGGCGGAAGAGGCGGCGATTCGCTTCATCGACGCGTTGCGCCTGTTCGGCATCGGCGCCTCCTGGGGCGGATTCGAAAGCCTGGCCATGCTGGCCGACATGCGTCAGGCGCGCACAGTGGCCGATTGGAGCCGGCATCCCTTGCTGATCCGCCTGCACGTCGGTCTGGAGGACCCCGACGATCTGATCGCCGATCTCGAACAGGCGCTCGCCCGGAAATCCGTGAAAGGTGAAAGGTGAAAATTACTCAGCAGTCAGTAATTTTGAATACATAAATAGGCCAGATACGCGAACAATTTCAGATTGCGTCATTGCGAGGGCCGCAGGCCCGCGGCAATCCAGACGGCCGTGGAGATGCCCCGCCGTTCCCGGAAAGCCGAACCGCCGTCTGGATTGCCACGTCGCGCAGCCCGAGCAATGACGGGGTTTCCGTCGTGGCGAATACCTTTGTTGTCGAACGGGCGCGACAATGAACCCAACGCCCGCCACAACGCGCCCAACCCCCAAACCTCCGTCATTGCGAGGGCCGAAGGCCCGCGGCAATCCATCGGCTTTCATCCGCGCGATGACGTCAGCCTACCGTTTCTGCCTGAACGCCGAATGGCTATCCCGTACTATCGCGCTTCCCTGCTCGGACTCGTCAAAAAAGCTGGCTCTTTTGAAATTTGAGTGGGTAGGTTATC
>JAISNE010000037.1 GCA_031276375.1 Accumulibacter sp. | reverse complement strand
CCGCATCAGTTCGTCGAGTCCGTATTTCCTGATGTCGTCTTCAGATACTCTTTCATTCACGAAGGCCATGATGTGTCTCCTGGGTTTGTCGATAAAGGGGATGGTTTGAAAGTCGTTCGTCCCGATTCCGGCCGGGCGGCGAGCTTGATTCCCCCGTGCCGGCTTCGGCAAAACGGAAAGAGCCTTGCCCACGGCCCGTCCGGTTCAGAGGACAGAGGACAGAAGACAGTAATATTTGCGGCGCCATTCCCTCTCCCGGCGCTTCGCGCCACCCTCCCCCACAAGTGGGGGAGGGCTGATATCTCCCCTCTCCACTCGTGGAGAGGGGCCGGGGGTGAGGCGCCGGTAATCGACTGTCCTCTGTCCCTGAAGTTTCCCCTCAAATTCATGAAGAATTCATGAAAAGAGGAAAGGCTTGAGAGCCTGCCATGGCAAACAGAGGAGAGCATTTCCGAGAGAGGAAAGGGGAAACCAATTTCCGGTTGTTTCACGCCAACCCATGCGCGCTGTCCTCCCCCGTGCCCGTCATTCCCGCGCAAGCGGGAATCCAGCATTCCCGCGCAGTCGGGACTCCAGCATTCCCGCGCAGTCGGGAATCCAGCATTCCCGCGCAGTCGGGAATCCAGCCTTCCCGCGCAGTCGGGAATCCAGCCTTCCGCCGCCTTTTCTGGATTCTAAGCCTACGCGGGAATGACGGGTATTTTGACCGCCCCGTCTCATGTCCCAGTAACCTGACTCCTGACTCCTGACTCCTGACTCCTGACTCCTGATCCCTGATCCCTGATCCCTGACTCCTGACTCCTGAACTCCCTAAATGACCCCGCCCCGTTTCATATCCCAGTAGCGGTTGACCAGCGCCACCGGCAACTGCTTCGGCGAGGTATCCAGGAGATGCGCGCCCTGTCCGCGCAGACGGGCAAACTGGCGCTGCCGCGCTTGCAGGTATTCGATGGCGGCGGCATAGCCGAGCGCGTCGTCGAAGTCGCCGATTTCGTTCCTGCGCAGCTTGTCCAGCCCGGTCTCGCGCAGGCTGGCGAGCAACACCAGGTGGCGCCGCCGCAACTGTTCCAGCGCCGCCGGCAGCGTCGCGTCGTCCTCGTCGCGCAGATTGGTCAGCAGGATCACCAGCGAACGCTTGCGCAGGCGCCGGCACAGGAGGTCGCTGGCGGCCAGGTAATCGGAGGTTTGCGCCGAGGCTTGCAGGTCGTAGGTGGCGTCGAGCAGCAGCGGCAGCGCGGCGGCCGACTTGCGCGGCGGGAAATAGCGCGGCTCGGCGTGGGCGAAGGTGCCGAAACCGACCGCGTCGCCCTGGCGCAGGGCGACGTAGGCCAAGAGCAGCATGGCGTTGAGCGTGTGGTCGAAATGCGACAGCGTATCGTCCCTGGTGAGCATGCGCTGTCCGCAATCGAGCAGGAAAACGATCTGCTGGTCGCGCTCGTCCTGATACTCGCGCACGATCGGCTTGCGCACGCGCGCCGTGGCTTTCCAGTCGATGCTGCGCGGCGGATCGCCGCGCCGGTACTCGCGCAACTGGTGGAAGTCCGAGCCTTCGCCGCGCCGCCAGCGGCGCAACACGCCCATTTGCGCCAGACGGTCGTCGGTCGCCAGCAAGGCGTATTGCGTCACCCGCGCGAAATTCGGATAGACGCGCGCCTCCGCCGCGTCCGCGCAGCGATGCTGGGTGTGCCACAGGCGGAACGGCGAATCGAGGCGCGCGTGCACCTCGCCGAAACGATGGTCGCCGCGCTCGTTGGCGGTCAGGCGGTACGCCGGTTCGATCCACTCCCCCGGAGCGACGTTGAACGGCAGCGGCAGGTCATGCACCGCGAAGGCGTCGGGATGGTGGTCGAAAAGCAACCCGCGCAGCCGCCGACCGCTCCCGCCGCCGGTGGACTCCCGCAATTGCACGCGCAGGCGGATCTTCTGCTCGACGCCGAGCGGCCAGATCGCGTTCATCCGCCGCTCGACATGCAAGGGATTGCCGCGGCGCAAGGCCAGCCACGCATCGGCCAGGGCCGCCGCCAGCAACAGCAGGCCCGCCGTCCGCCAGACCGGCAGCAGCGCCGGGAGCGGAATGGCGGCGACGGACGCGCCGACCCACGCGGCGACGGCGAACAACAGGTTGCGGTGCGGCAGCAACATCGGCGGCGGCCTTCCGGAAGCCTTCAGGAGCGCGGCGCCGGAACGCCGTCGAGCAGGCCGAGCAGCAGCGTATCGGCGGTGAAGCCCTCGATTTCCGTCTCCGGCGCCAGCGCTACGCGGTGGCGCAAGGCCGGCAGGGCCACGCGCCGGACGTCGTCGGGAGTGACGAACGCCCGCCCTTGCAGCAAGGCCGCGCCGCGCGCCGCGCGCACCAGCGCGATGCTGCCGCGCGGCCCCGCGCCGACCGAAAATCCCTGATGCTCGCGCGTGGCGCGCGCGATGCGCACGGCGTAATCGAGCGCGCGCTGATCGACATCGACCCGCGCCGCGGCGCGCTGCAAGGCTTCGACCTGCTGCGGGCCGAGCACCTGGCTGACCGCGTCCACGCCCAGCGTCGCGCCGCTGCGCTGCTCGGTCACGCTGCGCGTCAGCGCCGCCTCCTCGCGCTCGTCCGGGTAATCGATGCGCACCTTGAGCAGAAAGCGGTCGAGCTGCGCCTCGGGCAAGGGATAGGTGCCTTCCTGCTCGATCGGGTTTTGCGTGGCCAGCACCATGAACGGCTTGGGCAGCGGGCTGGCCGCGCCTTCCAGCGTCACCTGGTATTCCTGCATGGCTTCGAGCAGCGCCGATTGCGTTTTGGCCGGCGCGCGGTTGATTTCGTCGGCCAGCAGCAGATGGGTGAACACCGGCCCCTTGCGGGTCACGAAAGTGTTGCTCGACGCATCGAAGAGCGTGTGCCCCACCACGTCCGACGGCATCAGGTCGGGCGTGAACTGGATGCGCGCGAAATGGCCGGCGAAAGCCTTGGCCAGCGCCTTGACCAGCAGCGTCTTGCCCAGGCCGGGCACGCCTTCGAGCAGCACGTGCGCTTCCGCCAGGAGGCCGATCAGCACTTCCTCGACCACCGTCGCCTGTCCGATCACCGCCTTGCCCAGCTCGCCGCGCAAGGCTTGCAGCAAGGCCGCCGCCTTTTGCGTCTGTTCCTGCGTCAATATGCTCATGAATCGAGTTCCAAAAAAAGACCGCTTCCGGTCAAACCGTT
>JAISNE010000419.1 GCA_031276375.1 Accumulibacter sp. | reverse complement strand
TCCGGCGAGTCAAGATTTCAGTCATTTGTTTTCGTATCACGATGGTTTGGCGGCAACTTTGTATCACCCGTCGCTACGGAATTCATCCCTTGGTTTATTACCGGCAATGCGAATCGATGGAATCCGCCATCGCCAACCGTCCCCCGCGCCCGTCATTCCCGCGCAGGCGGGAATCCAGTATTAAGTGACGGGAGCATCCTGCTCCCGCAGGGTTTGGGAGGTCGGGAGCAAGGATGCTCCCGCTACTTTTCGGACTTGCCGCCGGACGCCATGCGCCGAGGCGCTTTGACGCAATGACGGGAAGACGCCGTTTCGTCAGACGAGACTTTTTGGGAAAGTGCGAAAAATGCCAAAACTGACCTGGATCGGCAAGAAAGCCGTTGCCAAGCATCATGATCCTGGAAACCGCCGTTGGACGCGCTCGACAGGGTTCGGGGAGGGCGGAAGCGCGGGCAGCCGGGAGGAAGACAGAACGTAACGGCGGGTGGGAGGCAAGGAGGATGCGGATACGCCGGGCATCGCGCAGGACGCGGGCGCCGATCTTCAGGAACCCGGCACGGAGCGCGGCGGTGGCGCCCGGGCCGGTTCCATGCCTTGAGCGCCCTGTCCCCGAGTCCTTGCGTCAGGGTGCTCGACACCCCGAATCATTCGCCGGACAGGTCCATGAACAGACGGAACGCGAGGTCAGCGGGCGACCGGGCGGTTCGGGTCGGCGCACCATTCGCTCCATGAACCCGCGTAGAGCCGCGCGCCCGGCAGGCCGGCCAGTTCCATGGCCAGCAGGTTGTGGCAGGCGCTGACGCCCGAGCCGCAATACATCACCGCCCGCTCCGGTTCGGCGCCGGCGAGAACGTCCAGCAAGCGCCGGCGCAATTCCTCCGCCGGAAGGAACTTGCCCGAAGCATCGAGATTGTCGCGGAAGAAGCGATGGCGCGCGCCCGGAATGTGCCCGCCCACCGGGTCCATGCCTTCGTTTTCGCCGCGAAAGCGATCCGCGGCGCGCGCGTCGATCAGGCAGAAATCGTTCTTCGCCAGGGCATCGAGCACCTGGTCCGCGGAGACCACCCAGTCGTCGCGCATGTGGATATCGAATTTCGCGGCGATGAATACCGGCAGATCGGTCGTCACCGGACGCTCCTCGCCGATCCACGCCCGGATACCGCCGTCGAGCACGGCGACGCGATCGTGGCCCATCCAGCGCAGCAGCCACCACAGCCGCGCGGCGTTCATGCCGCTGTCGTCGTCGTAGGCGACCACGCAGGTGCGTTCGTTCACCCCGGCGGCGGCCAGCTTGGCGGCCAGCGCTTCCGGGTCGGGCAAGGGATGGCGGCCGTTCTTTCCGTTCCTCGGCCCGGACAGATCGCGGTCGAGGGACATGAAAACGGCGCCCGGCAAATGTCCTTCGGCATAGGCCCGTTCGCCATGCGTGACATCCGTCAGCAGATGGCGGCAGTCGAAAATACGCCAGTCGGGGTCGGCCAGATGCGCGGCGAGTTCCTCGCCCGAGACCAGCGGCGCGCACGTTTCGGCCATTTCCTCCGCGCGGGCGTCGAGCCAGGCCGCCGCCTCGGCGGCGTCGTCGAATACGCCCATCGCGGCGCTGACGAATATCTGCGACAGCCAGGCGCTCCACGTCACCCACTGGCTTTGCGTGACCACGGCGATGCGCTTGAAATCGTTCGGATGCGTCCGGGCGAAAACGATGTCCTGCCACGCCACGTCGACGGTGAAATCCGCCATTTCCCGCAAGTCCATGAGCAGGTCGACCGGTCCTTCGAACGCGACCTTGTCGTTTACCATCGCCTCGAATTCCCTGAAATCCGCCAGGGTGAACTCGCCGTAGACATTGACCGAGACACGATTGTTTCGATGCTGGATGACGATCATGGCCCTACCTCCTTGGACGCAAGTTTAACCGCTAACCACCGGGCGCGCGGAGAAAGAATCAGTCCTGATCCGCCGGATTGGCCCTGGAAAACCAGGTGGCCACCACCCCGCTCGCCACGATCAGGGCAATCGCCAGCCACGCATCGACGCTCAGTATCTCCCGCCAGAACAGCGCGCCGAAAAGGCTGGCGAAAACCACCGTGGTGTAGGCCAGGCAGGCCGTCATGAGCGTGTTGCCCAGCTTGTAGGCCCGAGTCATCACCAGTTGCCCCGCCGTTCCGAACAGACCGACGCCCAGCAGCAGCGCCCCACCCTCCGGGTCGATCGGCTGAAACTCGAAAAACAGCATCCAGATCGCGCCAACCAGCGTGCATACCAGCGCGAAATAGAAGACGATCCTCTCTTCGAGTTCGCCTCGCTCGCCCAGTTCCCGGATATTGTAGTAGGCCATGCCGGAAATCATCCCGCTGGTCAGCCCCATGACGCCGCCGAACAATTGGTCGGCGCGGAAGCTCGGATGCAAGAGCATGACGACGCCGGCGAACCCCAGCGCCAGCGAAAAGACCATCCCGCCGCGCAGGCGGGTCTTGCCGAGCATGGCCAGATAGAGGGCCAGGAACAGCGGCGAGGTATAGGAGAGCGTCACCGCGGAGGCCAGCGGGAGCAGGCCGATCGCGTAAAAATAGAGGATCAGCGAAAAGCAGCCGCATGCGCTGCGCCGGATGTGCAGCCCCCACAGCGGCGTCCTGACGGGAATGCCGCGCGCCTTCACCAGCGCCCAGATGAACAACAGGTTGAGGAAGGAGCGGTAGAAGACGATCTCCGCCGCCGAATAGCGCGCCGACGCCAGCTTGACGCACACGCCCATGCCGGCAAAGAAAAAACTGGCGGCGATCATCCACAGGGATTGCATGGTCGTTCCGGGAGCTGTCTTGAAAAAATACCTCGCCCGCCACTTTTCGGGACGGAGTCGAGCCGGGAGGGGAAGCGCCCCGCCGGGAGCGCGAAGCCGGAACCGGCAAGCGGGAAGCGCCATTCTATTCCCTTGCCTCCACCTTTCCCACACCTTTCCCACACCTTTCCAATTGACCGTAGTGTTATCCTTGGCACATTTTTCAACGTTCCGGCGGTTTCACGCATGATCCGATCATGCCGATCCGATCATGCGCCGCGGAAAAGGACGCGAAGGAGTCTCCCGTGCCAGCGGTATCCCCCGACACCAAATTCGAAACGGCCCTTGCGGAAATCGAACAGATTGTCCAAGACATGGAAAGCGGCGGCCTGCCTCTGGAAGAATCGATTCTGGCCTACCGGCGCGGCAGCGAGCTGCTCAGGCATTGCCAACGGCAGCTTGGCGAGGCGGAACGCCAGATCCTGCTGTTCGAGAAGGAGCAATTGCGCGAGGCGGACGTGGACGGGGAATCCATCCGATGAGCGCGCCTCTCCCCTTCGGCGAGTGGATGGCCTGCGTCCAGGAGCGTGTCGAAAAGGCGCTGGCGCGTCATTTGCCGCCGGCGGAAGCGATTCCGGCGCGCCTGCACCAGGCCATGCGTTATTCCTGCCTCAACGGCGGCAAGCGGATGCGCCCGCTGCTGGCTTTCGCCGCCGGAGAAATCTGCGCGGCGTCCGGGGACAGGCTGGAAATCGCCGCCTGCGCCCTGGAAATGATCCACGCCTATTCGCTGGTGCACGACGACTTGCCGTGCATGGACAACGATGTGCTGCGCCGCGGCCGTCCCACCTGCCATGTCGAATTCGACGAAGCGACCGCGCTGCTCGCTGGCGACGCCCTGCAGACGCAGGCCTTCCTGCTGCTCGCCGGGGAGAGCCTCGGCGACCCGGCGGCGCAACTGGAAATGCTGCGCTGCCTGGCTCGCGCCAGCGGCTCGCTGGGCATGGCCGGCGGCCAGGCCATCGACCTCGGCGCGGTCGGCCGCGCGCTGGAACTGCCGGAACTGGAGCTGATGCACGCGCTGAAGACGGGCGCCTTGATCGGCGCCGCGGTGACGCTCGGCGCGCTCTGCGGCGAGCGGCTGTCCGGCGAAGCGCATCAGGCGCTGGAGCGCTTTTCCAGGCGCGCCGGCCTGCTCTTCCAGGTGGTCGACGACATCCTCGACTGCACCGCGAGCACGGCCACGCTCGGCAAGACCGCCGGCAAGGATTCGGCCGCGGACAAGCCCACCTGCGTCGGCCTGATGGGACTGGAACGAGCCAGGGAATTCGCCGGCCAGCTCCGCGAACAGGCGATCGAGTCGCTGGCGCTCCTCGGCGGCCGGGCGCGGCGGCTCGCCGAACTGACCGACTTCATCGCCCACCGCCCCTTTTAGCGGCCCGACCCGCCACCGACCCGCCATGAACACTTATCCCCTGCTCGACACCATCGACCATCCCGCGCAACTGCGCGAACTCGACCGGAAGCAGTTGCCGCAACTGGTGGAAGAATTGCGCGCCTTCCTCGTCGAATCGGTCTCGCGCACGGGCGGCCATCTCTCGTCGAACCTCGGCACGATCGAGTTGACCGTCGCCCTGCACTACGTATTCGATACCCCGGACGACAGGCTCGTCTGGGATGTCGGACACCAGACCTACGCGCACAAGATCCTCACCGGCCGGCGCGCCGGCATGGCCCGGCTGCGCGGCCACGGCGGCGTCTCGGGTTTTCCCAAGCGCAGCGAAAGTCCCTACGATACCTTTGGCGTCGGCCATTCATCGACGTCGATCTCCGCCGCGCTCGGCATGGCGCTGGCCTCCAAGTTCAAGGGCGACGCGCGGCGCACGGTGGCCATCATCGGCGACGGCGCGATGTCCGCCGGACAAGCCTTCGAAGCGCTCAACAACGCCGGCGTGGCCGACGCCGACATGCTCGTCGTGCTCAACGACAACGACATGTCGATTTCCCACCCGGTCGGCGCGCTGAACAAATACCTCGCGCGCGCCCTGTCCGGCAGCGCCTTCAACGCCGCCCGCCGCGCCGGAGAAAAAGTCCTCGGCGTCTCGCCGTCATTGCTCGAATTCGCCAACCGCGTGGAAGAACACGTCAAGGGCATGTTGACGCCGGGAACCCTGTTCGAGGAACTCGGCTTCAACTATATCGGCCCGATCGACGGACACGACCTCAACTCGCTGATCCCGACGCTGCAAAACCTGCAAAAGCTCAAGGGGCCGCAGTTCCTGCACGTCGTCACGCACAAGGGGCACGGCTACAAGCTGGCCGAGACCGATCCGACCCTCTACCACGGCGTCTCCAGATTCGAGCCGGAAATCGGCGTCGAAGGCGACAAATCCGGCGGCAAGCCGACCTATACCCAGGTTTTCGGACAATGGCTCTGCGACATGGCCGCCGTCGAGCCAGGATTGATCGCCATCACGCCGGCCATGGGCGAAGGCTCGGGCATGATGGAATTCGCCGAACGCTTCCCCGAACGCTACTTCGACGTCGGCATCGCCGAACAGCACGCCATCACCTTCGCCGCCGCGCTGGCCTGCGAAGGCATGCGACCGGTGGTCGCCATCTATTCGACCTTCCTGCAACGCGGCTTCGACCAGCTGCTGCACGACGTCGCGCTGCAAAACCTGCCCGTCGTCTTCGCCCTCGACCGGAGCGGGCTGGTCGGCGCGGACGGCCCGACCCATCATGGCGCGTTCGACCTCTCCTACCTGACCTGCATCCCGAACATGGTCATCATGACCCCCGGCGACGAAAAGGAATGCCGCGAAATGCTGAGCACCGCGCTGCGCCACGACGGCCCCTGCGCGGTGCGCTACCCGCGCGGCCCCGGCCCCGGCGCAAGGACGCCGGACACGCTGGACGGCCTGCCCATCGGCAAGGGCGAAATCCGGCGGCGCGGCAAGAACGTCGCCCTGCTCGCCTTCGGCAGCATGCTCACGCCCGCGCTGCAAGCCGCCGCGGAGATCGACGCCACCGTGGTCAACATGCGTTTCGTCAAACCGATCGACCGCGAACTGATCGCCCAGATGGCTCGGGAACATTCCCTGCTGATCAGCATCGAAGAAAACGCGCTGATCGGCGGAGCCGGCGCGGAAGTCGCCCGCGTTCTCGACGAAACCGGCAGTCCGGCGCGCTTTGTCCGGATGGGATTACCGGACCGCTTCATCGATCACGGCGAACAGTCCAGGCTGCTCGCGCAAGCCGGACTCGACAAGGCCGCGATTCTCCGCGCGGCGCGAACCTGTCAGGAGAAGGAATGAGCAACAAGCAAAACACAGCCGCCATGCTCGACGTGCAAGGCCTCGCCGACACCCGGCGCATCGCCATCAACCGGGTCGGCATCAAGGCCATCCGCCATCCGGTCGAAGTGCTCGACCGCTCGGGGGGCGTCCAGCACACCATCGCGGTGTTCAACATGTACGTCGAACTGCCGCACAATTTCAAGGGCACGCACATGTCGCGCTTCGTGGAAATCCTCAACAGCCACGAACGCGAAATCTCGGTGGAAACCTTCCCGATCATGTTGCGCGAAATGGTCCGCAAGCTCGAAGCGGAAACCGGGCGCATCGAAATGAACTTCCCCTATTTCATCGCCAAGTCCGCGCCGGTTTCCGGCGTGCAAAGCCTGATGGACTACGACGTCACGCTGATCGGCGAGATCTCCCGCGGCAAGATCGCCTCGACGATCAAGACAGTCGTCCCCGTGACCAGCCTGTGCCCATGCTCCAAGAGAATCTCGGAACGCGGCGCGCACAACCAGCGCTCCCACGTCACGGTCACGGCCAGGATCCTCGAACACGTCTGGATCGAGGAAATCGTCCAGATGGTCGAAGCGCAGGCCTCCTGCGAACTTTACGGCCTGCTCAAGCGGCCCGACGAAAAGCACGTCACCGAACGCGCCTACGACAATCCCAAATTCGTCGAAGACATGGTGCGCGACGTCGCCGCCAAACTCAACGCGGAAAAGCGCATCGGGTCATACATCGTCGAATCCGAAAACTTCGAATCGATCCACAACCACTCGGCCTACGCGCTGATCGAAAACGATCGGCGGAATGATTCCGCAAACGACGGATAGAGTGTTCTGGAATTTACATGATTACATGAGCGATACGCAAAGCGCCGCAGCGGTCCAGTGCGTTCTTTCCGGCTTGTTTCGCATTCGGCTCGCAATGACGAAGCAATGATTTTTCTCTCTCTTAAATTGTCGCGTCCCGGCCGATTCGCCGTTTCACGTTTCGTCCGATCGTTGTTCGCCCGGCGGCTCGATCGCTTCTTCCCGCGTCGGCACGCGGTAGGCTTCGGACGCCCAGGCGCCGAGATCGATCAGCTTGCAGCGTTCGGAACAGAAGGGCCGGTATTTGTTTTC
>JAISNE010000351.1 GCA_031276375.1 Accumulibacter sp. | reverse complement strand
TCTTGAGCCGCCAGATTGCTGACTATTAATTCATCTCTAGTGATATGAGATTTTATATTTAAGCGAGTAGTCCAAGTATCATGCCCCTCATATCCTTTTTTTCTACCGTCAGCACCCGTATGCCATATGCCACTTTCGTACCAAACAATGAGCAAATTTCGACTTGCCGCCTGTTCGATAACCTTCAAAGCGGTATTTGGCGATAAACTCATATGAGCACTTTTATTTTCGCATGCAAAGAAATCATTAGGGTTTCTACAAAGTGTATTTTTAAACATTATTTTCATCCATTTTATCCTACTATCGTCGACCCAATCTACCTTTTTTAGCCCGCATAGGCTGGGGTGAGCTTGCGAACCCCAGCGCAAGGCAGGTGAGCTATTTGATGTCGGGGGTTCGCTTCGCTCACCCCGATCTATGCGCTGATCGTCCATGAAGGCGCCATCAAGGGCCGCTGTGTAGACAGCACGAACCACGTGAATTTCCTGAATTTCCTCAAGACCCTGTGTCGATCGAATCCGGGCCGGGAATTACACATCATCGCGGATAATCTCAGTGCCCACAAACACCATGAGGTCCAAGAATGGGTCAAAAAGCGTCGCCGTCCGTCCCTTCACTTCACCCCGACCTACGCTTCCTGGCTCAACCAGATTGAAATCTGGTTCAACATCTTCACGAAAAATGTCATCAAGGGAGGAATATGGCCTTCAAAACAAGCCCTGGTGAAACAAATCATGCAATACATCCGCAGTTACAATCAGTCCTCCGCCCCTTTCCGATGGGCTTATGAAGGAATCCCTCTTTCCGCATGACCAAAGCTATTTCGTGAACGTGATACTAGCGGCCGGCTAAAACCTTCCGTCCCCGGCCGGGGGGGGGGGGGAACTGGCGGCGGTTTTGCGCTCTTCCAGATAGCGGCGTGTGTCTTCCGCGTTCATCGGCTCGGCGTGGTGGAAGCCCTGGATGGTTTCGCAATGCAGGGCTTCGAAGTAGCGCCATTGTTCCTCGGTTTCCACGCCTTCGGCGATGACGCGCAGGTGCACGGCATTGGCGACGGAGGCGATGGTGGAAATCATGGCGTCGATCCTGACATCGCCGATCCGCGAAGTGAGGGCATTGCCGATCTTGATGGCGTCGACCGGGTACTCCAGCAGGTTGGCCAGCGCGGAAGGCTCGGCCAGCTTGTCGATGATGATCTGTACCCCCATGCCGCGCAGGTGTTTGATGGCGCGCATGGACTGCGAGCTGTTCTTGATGAGCACGTATTCCGAGATTTCGAAGGCCAGGAAATAGGGCGAGAGGTCATATTTTTTCAGGATGCGATCGACTTCGTCCACGAATCCGGCGTGTTCGATCTGTGCCTGCGAGATGTTGACCGATACGCGCCCGAACGGCAGCCCGGCGTCCCGCCAGTTCTTGGCGTGGATGCTGGCCATGTCGAGCATTTGCATGTCGATTTCCGTCAGCAACCCGGATTGCGCGGCGGGTTTGAGGAAGGCCGCCGGGGGCAGGATGTGGCGTTGCGGATGCGACCAGCGCGCCAGCACTTCGAGGTACAGCGCCTGTTGCGCGTCGGTGTGGAACATCGGCTGGAAGTACGGCTCGAATTGGTGCTCGGCCAGGGCGATGTGCAATTCGCTGATGATGCGGTCGGTTTCGACGATCTTGTTGTGCAGGTTGTGCTCGAAGAAGCGGTAGCGCATTCCACCCGACGATTTGGCGAGATACATCGCGGCATCGGCGTTCTTGATGATGTTTTCCATGTCGCAGGAAACGTTGTTCCCGCGGTCGGGGAAGGTGACGATGCCGATGCTGCTGTAGATTTTCAGTTCGCGCCCGCCGAGGGTGATCGGGACTTCCAGCTTGTCGAGGATGTCCTGCGCCAGCACGGCGGCCTGTTCGGGAAGATCCATGTCGACCATGACCACGGCGAATTCGTCGCCGCCCAGCCGCGCGGCGGTGTCGGTGCCGCGCACCCGTTCCTGCAGGATTTTCGCCATGTGCACCAGCAGCGCGTCGCCGGCCGCGTGTCCCAGCACGTCGTTGACGTGCTTGAATTTGTCGAGGTCGAAGAAGAGCAGCGCGCCGTATTTTCCGGAACGCTTGCTTTGCGACAGGGCGCGGTGCAGCTGCTCGTTGAACAGGCCGCGGTTGGCCAGCCCGGTCAGCGGGTCGTGATGCGCCATGTACTGCAACTGGGCTTCCGCCTGGCGGCGGGTTTCCACTTCCGCCAGGAGTTCGGCGGTGCGTTCGGTGATGCGCTGTTCCAGGGTGTCGTGAATGTCGCGCAGTTCCTGTTCCGTTTGGCGGCGCACTTCGATCTCGTGCTGCAGTTCCGTCATGTTGGCGTTGAGCGTGTCCGCCATTTCGTTGAACGTGGACGCCAGCGAAGTGATCTCGTCCTTGTATTTGAAGGAAAAACGGAAGTCCTTTTCGCCGACGCGGAAACGGTTGAAGCCGTCGTTGAGCCAGCCGAGTTTCCGGGACAGGTAGGAAGCCATCCATATGGCGATGACGATCACCAGGACGATCAGCACGAGCGTCGATTCGGCCAGGTTGACCGCGGTGGAGCGCATGTTGTCGCGCAGCGCGGTGTCGGCGGCCATGCCGCGGGCGAGCATGTCGCCGTTGGCGGTCTTGATGAGTTCGTTCAGATGTTCCTTGGTTTTCGTGGCGGCGCTGTGGAAATCGTCCACGTTGGCGCCGATGGTGACGATGCCGAAACCGCGTTTGTTGCCCGCCGCTTGCGGGCTGTACTGCCCGGTGTAATAGGGAATCGCGGCGGTGGTGGTGAGCTTGTAGAGTCCGCTCCACAAGATCTGGAACGAGCCGGAGCCGCCCTGGTCGGCAAGGTTGTACCAGCCGGTGCATTGCGGCGCGAAATTGAGCCAGCGGCAGTCGAGGCCCACGTCGCCGCGCTCGGTCAGCGCCTTTGCCGGTTTCCGGCTCTGCAACTGGTCGACGAACGTCGGCGCGGTTTTCATGAATTCACGCCACGGCTTGCCGCTTTTCAGGAATTCTTCGTAGACGATGTCTTCGAGCCACGGAATTTCCGGCTCGCCGTTTTCGTCGTAGCCGACGATCGAATGGTGGCGCGGATGGACGATGCTGCGGCCCCGGTAGTCCCAGATGAAGGCGTAGTTGCCGTCCCAGGCGTCGTTGATGTCGCGGTAGCGCTCGCCGGTGGGAACGATGTGGTCGGTGAAGGACATCAGGTGGTCGTGGTTGAGCGCCAGCGTCACCCAGCCGACGATCCGGCCTTCCCTGGTCACCGGCGTCGCCCAGCGCACGATGCCTTCGAAGCGCTTGCCGACCGGATTTTCCTTGCCGGCGTAGGCATGCTTTTCCGGCTCGAAGGGAATGCCGCGTCTCTTTGCCTCCGCCGGGGTGAATTTGCCGATGATCCTGCTGCCGACGTAAGTGCCGATGACGTCGGAGACGTAGATTTCGCCGGGCTTGAGTTTGCCCAGCGCGGCGAAATACGTTTCCGCCCTGGCGTAGGTGTTCTTGCGCTCCGAAACGTCCTTCAGTTCGGGGCTGACACGCGGCGAGGTCGTGACCTTGATCTTTTCCATGCCGTCCAGCCCGACGAAGCTCATCTCCAGGTAGAGCGGCCGGCTTTCCTGCTTGAGCCACAGCGGCGGCAGGTAATGGAAGCTGATCCGGTTGTCGGGGCTGCCCGGCGCCGCGACATAGCCGTCGGCCGGCGGGACGGTTTCAGGCTCCCAATCGGTGCCGTCCGCGTTCAGGCGCCATTTGCCGTGC
>JAISNE010000294.1 GCA_031276375.1 Accumulibacter sp. | reverse complement strand
GCCGGCATCGCGCCCAACCTGCGCGGCCCGTACCCGACGATGTACGTGCAGCGTCCCTGGACCATCCGCCAGTACGCGGGCTTCTCGACGGCGGAGGAAAGCAACGCTTTCTACCGGCGCAATCTGGCGATGGGGCAGAAGGGGCTTTCGGTCGCCTTCGACCTTGCTACCCACCGGGGCTACGACTCCGATCACCCGCGCGTCGTCGGCGATGTCGGCAAGGCCGGGGTGGCGGTCGATTCGATCCTCGACATGGAAATCCTGTTCTCGGGCATCCCGCTGCACGAAATGTCCGTCTCGATGACGATGAACGGCGCGGTGCTGCCGATCCTCGCGTTCTACATCGTCGCCGGGCTGGAACAGGGCGCGCGCCTCGACCAGCTCTCCGGCACGATCCAGAACGACATCCTCAAGGAATTCATGGTGCGCAATACGTACATCTACGAACCCAAGGGGTCGATGCGCATCATCGGCGACATCTTCGAATACACCTCGAAGTACATGCCCAAGTTCAACAGCATCAGCATTTCCGGCTATCACATGCAGGAAGCCGGCGCGACCGCCGACATCGAACTCGCCTACACCATCGCCGACGGGCTGGAATACGTGCGCACCGGCATCGCCGCCGGCATCGGCGTGGACAAGTTCGCGCCGCGCCTGTCGTTCTTCTGGGCCGAGGGCATGAACCATTTCATGGAAGTCTCCAAGCTGCGCGCCGGACGCCTGCTGTGGGCCAAGCTGCTCAAACAGTTCAACCCGAAGAACCCGAAATCGCTGGCCTTGCGCACGCACTCGCAGACCTCCGGCTGGAGCCTGACCGAGCAGGACCCGTTCAACAACGTCGCGCGCACCTGCATCGAGGCGATGGCGGCGACGCTCGGGCACACCCAGTCGCTGCACACCAACGCGCTCGACGAAGCAATCGCGCTGCCGACCGACTTTTCGGCGCGCATCGCCCGCAACACGCAGATCTACCTGCAAAGCGAAACGGGCATCTGCAAGTCCATCGACCCGTGGGGCGGCTCGTACTACGTCGAATGGCTGACCGACCGGTTGCGCAAGAAGGCCTGGAGCCACATCGTCGAGGTCGAAAAGCTTGGCGGCATGGCCAGGGCCATCGAAACCGGCCTGCCCAAGATGCGCATCGAGGAAGCTGCGGCGCGGCGGCAGGCGCGCATCGACTCGCGCGCCGAACCGATCATCGGCGTCAACAAGTATCGGCTGGAGCACGAAGACCCGATCGACATCCTGTCGATCGACAACACCGCGGTGCGCGCCGCGCAGCTCGAACGCCTGAAAAAGCTGCGCGCCGGGCGCGACAACGAGCGCGTGCGGCAATTGCTCGCGGCGATTACCCGCGCCGCCGAGTCGCGCGAGCACGGCAACCTGCTCGAACTCTCGGTGGAAGCGGCCAAGGCGCGGGCCAGCCTGGGGGAAATCTCGGACGCCATCGAAAAGGTATTTCCGCGCCACAAGGCGGTGATCCGGTCGATCTCCGGCGTCTACAGCTCCGAATACGCGGAGAACGCCGAACTGGCGACGGTGCAGCAAATGTGCGCCGAGTTCGAACAGCGGCATGGCCGGCGGCCGCGCATGCTGGTGGCCAAGATCGGGCAGGACGGACACGACCGCGGCGCCAAGGTGATCGCCACGGCGTTCTCCGATCTCGGTTTCGACGTCGACGTCAGCCCCCTGTTCATGACGCCGGAAGAAACCGCCGACATGGCCGTGGAGAACGACGTGCACATCGTCGGCTTCAGTTCGCTCGCCGCGGGCCACAACACCCTGCTGCCGCAACTCGTCCAGGCGCTGAGCGAGCGCGGGCGCGGCGACATCCTGGCCTGCATCGGCGGCGTCATTCCGGCGCAGGACTACGATTTTCTCTACGAAAACGGCGCGGCGCTGATCTTCGGTCCGGGCACGGTCATTCCCGTGGCGGCGAAGAAGGTGCTCGAAAAACTCAACGCGGCGCTCGAATAGGCCCGCCGGGAAAGCGGATGAACGACAAAGATCCACACCACACGCACCATCGCACCGAATGGACGCCGGCCCAGGCCGGCAAGGCGGAAGGCTTCACCACCAGCGTCATGCCCGGCATTCGCGGCCGGCACGACGGATTGCCCGGAACGGTGAAGCAAACGACCTTCCATCCGGGCCGGGGACGGCGCCGCGAACTGAGCGTCGACGAATACGTCGACGGCGTGCTGGCCGGAGACCGCGCGGTGCTGGCGCGCGCCATCACGCTGGTGGAAAGTAACGCGCAGCGCCATTACGAAATGGCCCAGGCGATGCTCTCGCGCCTGATTCCCCATGCCGGCGCGGCCATCCGCGTGGGCATCACCGGCGTGCCCGGTTCCGGCAAAAGCTCGCTGATCGAAACGCTCGGACTGCGCCTGTGCGAGCGCGGCCACCGGCTCGCGGTGCTGGCGGTGGACCCGAGCAGCAGCGTGACCGGCGGCAGCATTCTCGGCGACAAAACGCGCATGGAACAGCTCTCGCGTCATCGCGGCGCCTACATCCGCCCGTCGCCGTCCGGCGGCGTGCTCGGCGGCGTGGCGCGGAAAAGCCGGGAGACGATGATCGTCTGCGAGGCCGCCGGCTTCGACGTCATCTTCGTCGAGACGGTCGGCGTCGGGCAAAGCGAAATCACCGTCCGATCGATGGTCGACCTTTTCATGCTGCTGCAAATCGCCGGCGCCGGCGACGAACTGCAAGGCATCAAGAAAGGCGTCATGGAGCGTTGCGACCTCGTCGTGGTCAACAAGGCCGACGGCGACAACAAAACGCGCGCCAGGGCCGCCCGCGCCGACTACGAACGCATCCTGCGCTATCTGCAACCGTCCACGGAGGGCTGGAAGACCCAGGCGCTGGCCTGCTCGGCCTACACCGGCGAAGGCATCGACGAATTGTGGTCCACCGTCGAAGCCTTCCAGGCCAGCACCACGCTCTCCGGCGTATTCGGAAAGCGCCGCCAGCAGCAGAACCTCGACTGGATGCACAACCTGGTGCTCGAACAGATCAAGCACTCGTTCTACAACCACCCGGATGTCCGGCTGAACATGCCGGCCATCGAGCAGGAAGTCATCGGCGGACGCCTGTCCCCGACGCAAGCCGCCACGCGCCTGCTTTCGCTGGAACGCAAAGGCGCGGAAGCGCCGCCAGCCTGACTCGCCTTGGCGAAAAAGCGGCAAGCGCCGGGCTGGTTTTTTTGCTCATCCGGCGCGGGGCCGGCGATTTCCCGCGCGCTCGCGGTCATACCATCGTGACACGCCAAAAATGACCGGGATATTGATACGTCAGACTGGAGGGTATCAACGGCCTGTTGAGCGCAACTTGCTATCAATTCCCGTCCATGACGGCCCAAACCTCGTCATTGCGAGGACCTTCAGGCTCGCGGCAATCCCCCCCTTTTTTTTTGCGGAGCGCGGCCCAAAGTAAGGAGAGCATCCTGCTTCCCCTTGTCTGATACCAAGTTGCAGTCAAATCATCGTGATACGAAAAAAATAACTGAAATCTTGATACGTCAGACTGAAGTATTGACTGCCGATTGAGCGCAACTTGGTATGAACGGTCGCTTCCAGGAAATCCTCCAGCAAACCCGTTTTGCCTCCGCAAAGGAACTGGAAACTACCCTCATGCGCTATCTGGCGGCTTACAAGCACCACATCCCTCAACGCGCCCTGGCGCACCGTACTCCCGTACAAGCCATCGAAGAATGGAAACACAAAAAACCTGATAGCATCCGATTCGTGCCAGCTTATGATCTGGCGGGTCTTGACATCCACGGAGTGCGCAATGCCGTGCTGGCGCCGGAGCAACTTATGACCGATCAGCAGATGCCTTTGCCTGCGCGGGCCGTCTGGGAAGAACCAACGAGCAAAGAGAAATGAAATGAAGGAATCCTACCTAGCTACCCTGCTGCAAATGAGGCTCCTCGTTGGTTTCCTCGGCGAGCGCGCCCAGTGCGCCTGGTGGCCGACGGCGTTCCATGAGGCATCGAGCCGGCTCTTCCTGGAGCCTGTTTTTTCCAAGACGTCTCGCCTTGCCCGGTACCACGGTGTGCTGGAAGCCGCCAGACGTTTGCACGACGAGCATTTGAGCGTGGGCAGCTACCACCTGTTTCGCTTGCCCGAGGAAATCGAGCAAGACCTGCACGCGACCGTCCAAGGCCGCGTGGGAGAAGAACTCTCCAGCCAGGCGCCACAAGGCAAAGAGGCCGCGCTCGACGCGCTGACGCGGTTGGCCGGTACCGGCGGCACGCTCAACGTTGGTCCGACCGCGGTCGGAAGCATCAAGGAGCTCGATTCCACCGATACCCTGGAGGCCATCGCGGCCGCCTATCTATCGGCGTTCGCACAGAACGCCAGAACCTATCCGTATCTGGTGGGGTGATCGTGGCCGAAAACGCGCCCTACACGACTCAGTTGCAAGCGGGCCTTGGGCTTGTCAACGAAACGAAGACGCTGCTTGAGCTGTGGTCGCCCGGTATGTCGGCCAGCCAGTTGTATCGGGTCGCGTTGCAGTCCGGTCGTTTCCCGACCGTCACGGCGCGCCGGCTCCGCAATATCGTCGTTGAGTGCTTCGCGCCGCGTTACCTGGTGTCGGGTAGCGCGCCCGCCGCCCATCTGAAGCGTCTTTCCGCGACGGTTTCCACGGTTGAGCTGACACAGCTCATGCTCGTGTTCACGAGCAGGGCCAATCCGATTCTTGGCGACTTCGTGCGCCACGTTTACTGGAGCCGTTACGCCGGTGGATATACACAGATCGCCAACGATGACGCGCGCGCGTTCGTGGAGCGCGGCATCGACGATGGCAAAACCATCAGACGCTGGTCGGAAACCACGGTTCGTCGTGTCTCGGCCTACCTGACAGGGTGTTGCGCCGACTACGGAATGCTCGAGCGTGGGTCGCGTTCGAGCCGCCGCATCCTGCCGTTTCGTGTTTCTCCTTTTGTGGCCGCCTACCTGGCCTACGAACTGCATTTTTCCGGCGTCAGCGACAACGCCCTGCTGACCGACGAAGACTGGCGGCTATTTGGCCTGGCGCGCGAAGGCGTGCTGGAGGAAATCAAACGACTCTCGCTGAAGGGCTTGCTGATCGTCCAGGCCGCGGGCGACGCGATCCGCATCGGCTGGAAACAACCAGACATGGAGGCACTCTGCGATGTCCTCGCTCAAAGCTGATTTCGACGAGTTGCGCGAGCGCGTCCGGCACGGACGGGAGCTTGGTCACGCGAGTTTCGAGCCGATCTACTACCTGGTCTTCCCGCCAGGGCAAATTCTCGAAGTGAAGCGGCAAACGCCCGCCTGGGTAGCCAAGCTTCACCAGGAAGGCTGGGACGCGCATATCTTCTCCGTCGCCGAACAGATCTGGGCCCTGCTCAAGGACGATCCGTTCTGGCCGCTCTGCGTGATGGAAGACAAGTCCGCGCCATTGGACTGGCCGCGCACCAACAAGGCACTGGCCGACATCCTGACAACGGAGAACGGCTTGCTCAAACGGCTTGAGGCGGCCCTACAGCCGTTGGAGGGGCGGCAGAACGCGCTACTGTTGGTAACGGACCTGGAAGCACTGCATCCGTTCATGCGGATTGGCGCCATCGAAAGCCAACTCCAGGGCAAGTTTCACGTGCCGACAATTTTTCTGTACCCCGGCGTGCGAACCGGCAAGACACGCCTGAAGTTTCTCGGCTTCTACCCGGAAGACGGCAATTACCGCTCCGTGCACGTCGGCGGCTGAACAGACAAAAGAACCTTGGGACAAATCCATGACCATTCGCTCACTCTTCGATCCTGGCAAGGACATCTACCGAACCATCGAGAAGGTCATCACCTACGACGCCTCGCAAGAAAGCCGCCTCAAGGCCGAGATTTCCGAATACGTGGTTACCGAGAGCATCGAGGAGCAGTTCCGCAAGCTCCTCGATCGCATGCAACTCGCGCTGGAGTCCGGTGGTGAAAATGAGGTGGGCGTCTGGGTTTCCGGCTTCTACGGTTCCGGTAAAAGCTCGTTTACCAAGTACCTCGGCCTGGCGTTCGACGATCGGCGCGTCATCGATGGCACGCCGTTCATCAACTACCTGCAAGACCGCCTTCACAAGCCGCAGACCAAGGCGCTCCTCGGCACCGTGGCAAAGCGATTCCCGGCTGCCGTGGTCATGCTCGACCTGGCCAGTGAAATGCTCGCCGGCGCCACGATGGAAGACGTTTCCACCGTTCTTTACTTCAAGGTGTTGCAGTGGGCCGGCTACTCGCGCAACCTCAAGGTCGCCGCTTTCGAGCGCATGGTCGAGAAGGACGGGCGCACCCCCGAACTGCGCGATCGCATCGCCCAGGCGCTGCCTGGCGCGACTTGGGCGCGCGTGCAGAACAACCCGCTGGCCATCGACGGATTGATCCCCAGGATCGCCCACGGGATGTACCCGGTACTCTTTCCCGAGGCCAAGTCCTTTTCGTCCAGCACCGAGGGCTTCTTCCAGTTTGAAGACCAGCGTGTGCAGGAGATGCTCGACATCGTCCGCGAAAAGAGCGGCAAGCCAAACATCATCTTCATCGTTGACGAAGTCGGTCAGTACGTTGCCTCGCGCGACAACCTGATTCTCAACCTGGACGGTCTGGCGAAGAACCTCAAGCGGCTGGGCGACGGCAAGGCCTGGATCATCTCCACCGCGCAGCAGACCCTGACCGAGGACGACCCTCGCGCGGCCCTGAACTCCGACAAGCTCTACAAGCTGAAAGACCGCTTCCCGATCCAGATCGACCTTGAATCGAGCGACATCAAGGAGATCTGCTACCGGCGCCTGTTGGGCAAATCACCGGCTGGGGAGACGGAGCTTGGCAAGCTGTTCGACGCGCACGGCCCGGCGCTGCGGCACAACACCAAACTGCAAGACGCGAAGTATTACGACGCGGATTTCAGCAAGGAGAGTTTCACGAATCTCTACCCGTTCCTGCCGGCGCACTTTGACATTCTGCTGCACTTGCTGGGCGCGCTGGCCAAATCCACCGGCGGGATCGGCCTGCGCTCCGCGATCAAGGTGATCCAGGACGTCCTGAAAGGCGAAGGCGGCTCCAGGGCGATGGCCGATCAGCCCGTGGGCTGGCTCGCCACCACCGTCACGCTGTATGACGATCTGGAGAAGGACATTCGCCGCGCCTTTCCTTCGATTCACCGCGCGGTCAGCCAGGGGGTCGGTGTGCGCTTTCATGATTCACCGCTGCATCGGGATATTGCAAAGACAATCGCCGTTTTGCAGATCCTTGGCAACTTGCCGGTGTCGGTACGGAACGTCGCCAGCCTGATGCACCCATCCGTCACGGCGCCTTCGCGGCTCGACGCGGTCGGGAAGGCCGTCGAAGAAATGCTGGGCGACGTGCATGTGCCGCTGGGCGAGAAGGATGGCTGCCTGGTATTCCTCAGCGAGAAGCTGCGCGATATCGAACAGGAGCGCGGCGCCATTGCGCTGCGCACTGTCGATGTGAAGCGCATCTTCAACGACGCGCTGCGCGAGTCCTTCGATCCGCTGCCCCGCGTCAGCCTCCACGGCACGATGGCCGTCGCGACGGGACTGAAGGTCCAGGCCGGCGGCGGCACCACCAGCCTGGCCGGTGACAGCAACGCGATCCAGACTGTCGTGGAGCTGGCGCCCGCCAGCGACTACGAAGCCGCCAAGAACCGGATGCTGGAAGACTCTCGCGGTCGCGCCGGTCGCAACGTCATCGGCTTGCTGGCTCGGGAAAATCCCGAACTGGATACCCTCGGAGACGAAATCTACCGCTGCCAGCGCATCGCCGAGCTGCACCGCAACGAGCCAGACCAAGAGGTCAAGGACTACTGCGCCGGCCAGCTCGACCGCGCCGCCAAGCTGGCGATCCAACTGCGGAGCAAGATCAAGCAAACCTTGCAGGCCGGCTCGTTCGTCTTCCGGGGGCAAGCCACTGCCGTGTCGGCGCTGGATGCCGACCTGCTGGAAGCTGCCAGGAAACTGCTTTCGGATGTGGCCGGCCAGGTGTTCGACCGTTATGTCGAAGCGCCGGTACGCGTGGGAACCGACACCGCCGAAAAGTTCCTGAAGCTTGCCAACCCCGCCGCCATCGGCAGCGCGCTGGACCCGCTCGGTCTGGTGCAAACCGTGGCGGGGCGCGCGTCCTTCAAGACCGACCACAAAGCGGCGGTCAGCCTCCGCGACTACATCGACAAGCGCGGCGCCGTGGATGGCAAACGCTTGCTCGACGATTTCAGCCGCGATCCGTTTGGCTGGTCACCGGATACGACGCGCTACATCGTGGCGGCCATGCTGATGGCCGGCGAAATCAAGCTCAAGGTATCGGGGCGTGAAGTGACCACCGCGGGGCAACAGGCCATCGACGCGCTGAAGACCAACAATTCGTTCAAGCAGATCGGTGTCGCGCTGCGCGACGAACGTCCATCCATCGAAACCCTCGGTCGGGCGGCGGAACGACTCTCCGAACTGGTCGGTGAGATGGTCATCCCGCTGGAACAGGAAATCGGCAAGGCGGCGGCCAGGCACTTTCCACGCTTCCAGCACGACTACGGTTCCCTGGCCGAAAAGCTCGGTGGGCTGGGGCTGGCGGGCGGCGAGCGCATCCTGACCTTGAACCGGGACATTGCCGACATCCTGCTCACCGACGCTTCCGACGCGCCCCAGCGCCTGGGCGCCGAAACCTCCGCCATTTACGACAACCTCCAGTGGGCGCGGGAAGTGAAGCGCGTGCTCGACAACGGGCTCGACACCACGCTGCGAGACTTGCGGGCCCATTGCCGCGACATCGAGGCCCTGCCGGATACCGGCGTGCCGGGCGCGCTGCGCCGCGAGGTGGCCGAGGACCTGGCGACCCTGTCCGAGCGCCTGGGCAAGGAGGATTTCCACACGCGCACGGCTGACTTCAACTCGCAACTCACCCATCTGAAGGGCCGGGTGCGCGAGGCGGTCATCACCCTGTCTGACCAGCAGAAACGGCGTCTGAAAGAAGGCGTCGAGAACCTGCAACGCATCCCCGAATGGGAAGAACTCACCCAGGAGGAGCGCGGCAACGCCGTCAACCGGCTGGATGGCCTCGCTTTGGCAGCGACGCGGGATCTGGCGGGGCTCAAGAAGCTCCTGGCGCGCGACTACGACATCAACGGCACCCTCGAAGACCTGAAACGGTCGATTCAACGCCAGGGCCGGGAACGCCTGCGTCAGCGCATGGAGGAAGAGCGAGCGAAAACCGGCGAGAAAGGCCCGGCCAAGCTCTCCAGGTCAATCGCGGTGCCGGCCCGGATGCGCTCGGCGGCGGACATCGACGCGCTGATTCGGCAGCTTCACGAAATCAAGGCACAGCTTGGTCTCTA
>JAISNE010000405.1 GCA_031276375.1 Accumulibacter sp. | reverse complement strand
CTCGACGGGGCGCTTCGTTGCGCTCCGTGGCCGTGGGCGGAAGCGACGGCTTCCCGGATCGCCTGCTTGAGGAGAGGGTTCGTGGGGTAGTTCCAGTAGCTGGCGTGCAAGGGCAGCGGGGCGAGCGGCAGGGCCGTTTCCAGTATCCGGAGCCGGTTTTCCGGGCCGAGCCGTTCGGCCACCCGACGAGGCAGGGTGGCGAGGCCGAAACCGTTCCCGGCAAGCAGGGCGAGCGCGGAGATCGAGGAGATGGCATGCACGTGCTTGCCGCCGGTGCCCGCCGCGTGCAGCGCGTTGAGCAGGCTGAGGTGCGGGTGGGAGCCGCGCTGGAAGGTCAGCAGCTCGTGACGCAGCAGGGCGTCGAGTTCGAGCGGGAGCGGCGCCATCGTTCGCGCGCCGACGAAAACCATTTCGAGCGAGACCAGCGTTTCGTTGATAAGCCCGTCTTCCTGCGCCGCCTGCGCCGAAAAGATGATGTCCAGCGCGCCGCGCCGGATTTGCTCGACGAGATTCAGGGTGGTTTCGATCGTCAGTTCGAAGTTGATCAGCGGCGACGAGCGTTTGAGCGTGTCGACCACCGGAATCAGCCAGGTATGGAGGACGCTTTCGATGGCGCCGATGCGCAGGGTGAAGGGTTGCCGATCCGGCGTCCTGAATTCGTTGCGCATCTCGCGCTCGACCGTGAGCAGCTTCTCGGCGTAGCTCATGAACCGGATGCCGGCGTCGCTCAGGCGGAAATGCGGGTTGCGCCGATCGATGAACTCGACGCCAAGCTCGTTTTCCAGCGCGGCGACCCGGTTCGAGACCGCCGATTGCGTCAGGCACAGTTTTTTCGCGGCGCGCGTGATGCTTCCCAGGCGGGCGACCCAGACGAAAGCTTCGATGAATTTCAGATTCATCCAGAATGAACTCCAGTTGGAAATTCCCCATTCAGAGGGACGATCCGGCGCGCGCGGGACCAATTCCCGCCACCCCTCGCCATGCCGTGCCGCCCGGTCGCGGGCGTCGATTGAAACATGCGCATTCTCCGCGATTTGGCGGGAATTCGCTCCATCGTCGCGCGCCATCATCGAAAAAATCGATGGCGCCCCAACGAAATATAGCGGTTGTCTCAAGTTTTGTGGTGTTTCAGGATAGAAACATCGCTGGATTATCAGTTCTGTCAGGAGGTCATCGATGAGTTCCGCATGCTGTTCCGCCACGGGCGCTTCGCAAGCGCAGCCGTTTTCCAGCGCGCGGGAGGCGCGCCAGGCCATTCGCCGCGGCGATTGGGTCCGCCACACCAGCGGTCTGGCGCCCCGGAACGCGCAGGCCAATCTGGCCATCCTTCCCGAGAAACTGGCCGCCGATTTCCTGCGTTTCTGCCAGCGCAATCCGAAACCCTGTCCGCTGCTGGCCGTTTCGGAAACCGGCGATCCGTTCCTGCCGACGCTCGGCGAGGATATCGACATCCGCGGCGACGTGCCGCTCTATCGCGTCTGGCGGAACGGGAAACTGGTCGAGGAAGTGACCGACATCACCCCGTTCTGGCGCGATGACCTGGTGAGCTTCCTGCTCGGCTGTTCGTTTTCCTTCGAGCACGCGCTGATCGACGCGGGCATCGAATTGCGCCATGTGACGCAGGGCCGGAACGTGGCCATGTACCGGACCAACATCGAGACGATTCCGGCGGGGCCGTTCCACGGGCCGATGGTCGTGTCGATGCGGCCGATGACGCCGGCCAACGCGATCCGCGCCGTGCAGCTCACTTCGCGCGTGCCGAGGGTGCACGGCGCGCCGGTGCACCTGGGCGACCCCGCGCTGATCGGCATCGCCGACATCATGAAGCCGGACTTCGGCGAGGCGGTCGAGATCCTTCCCGGCGAACTGCCGGTGTTCTGGGCCTGCGGCGTGACTCCGCAATCGGTGGTGATGTCGATGTCGCCCGAATTCTGCATCACGCACGCGCCGGGCTACATGCTGATTACCGACATCCTCAACAGCGATCTGTCGCTGGGCTGATTCCCGTCCATGGAAACAGTCGATTCCCTGGACGCGCCGCGTCTTCTTCCGCTCGGCGACGCGGCCTGGACCGTCGAATTCGGCGCGCGCATCGATCCGGCCCTGCACGGCCGGGTGCTGGGCCTGCTCGCGGCGGTCGAGCGGGTTCGGCGGGAAGAAGCGTTCGCCGGCATCGTCGATCTGGTGCCGACTTTCCGCTCGCTGACCGTTTGCTACGATCCGCGCCGGTGCGACGGCGAACGCCTGGGCGAGAGCCTGCTTTCCCTGGCGCGGACGGCCGGCGCGGTGCGCCGCGACGGGCGGCGCTGGCGCCTTCCGGTCTGTTTCGACGACGATTTCGCGCCCGATCTCGACGATCTGGCGCAGACCAGGGGACTCACGCGCGAGGCGGTGATCGAACGCTTGCTCGGCACGACTTTCCGGGTCTACATGATTGGTTTCATGCCCGGCTTCCCGTACATGGGCGGTTTGCCGGAGGCGCTCGAAATGCCGCGCCTCAAGTCGCCGCGCAAGTCCGTGCCGGCGCGTTCGCTGGCCGTCGCCGGCGCGATGTGCGCGGTCTATCCGTGGGAAAGCCCCGGCGGCTGGCGGCTGCTCGGGCGGACGCCGGTTCCGCTGTTCTCGGTCCGCGACGAGGACTCCCCATCGCTGCTTTCGTCGGGCGACCAGGTGAACTGGCGCGCCGTCGGGCGCGATGAATTCACGGAACTGGAAGCCGCCGGCCAGGCCGGACGCCTTCCGCGCGACAGCCTGCTCGCCGAGGGGAACGAACGATGAACGGCCTCGTCGAGGTGACCGATCCCGGCCTGGGCAACAGCATCCAGGATCTCGGGCGGGTCGGGTACCGGCACATGGGGATCGCCGTTTCAGGCTGCCTGGACCCGCTGCTCGCGCGCTGCGCCAACGCGCTGGCCGGTAATCCGGCCGAACTCGCGCGCCAGTGCGCCTGTATCGAAGCGCGCGCCGCCGGACCGGCGCTGACCGTCCGGCAGGGGCGCGTCCGCGCCGCGCTGGCCGGCAACGTGTCCGCCACGCTGCTCCGCGCCGGCGGCGGCGAGCGCGACGTTCCGCCGTGGCAAAGCGTTTCCCTCGATCCGGGGGATGAGCTGCGGGTCGGTTTCGCCGCCGGCGGGGCGGCCTATGTGGCCGTTTCCGGCGGCTTCGCCACGCCGCTGCAACTCTCCAGCCGCTCGACTTACCGCCGCGCCGAAATCGGCGAGCCCATTGCCTTCGGCATGCAAATTCCCTGCGCGGCCCTGCCGCACAAGGGGGCTTATGAATTTTCCGCCGACCCTTGGCGGCACGACGAAGGTCCGGTCCGCGTCATGCTCGGGCCGCAGGACGATCACTTCAAGCCGGAGGCAATCGCCGATCTGCTGGGCGGCGAGTACACGGCCACCGCGCAGAGCGACCGCATGGGCATGCGTCTCGAAGGTCCGGCGCTGGCGCACCGGACGCCGGCGCTGGCCGACATCGTTTCCGACGGCACCACGCTTGGCGCGATCCAGGTGCCGGGGAACGGACAGCCGATCATCCTGCTGGCCGACTGCCAGACGGCGGGAGGCTACCCGAAGATCGCCACGGTGATTTCCGCCGACCTGCCGCGCCTCGCGCAAACGCGGCCGGGGCAGGCGATCCGTTTCCGGGCGGTTGACGCGAAAGAGGCGCGGCAGGCCTTGCGCGCGCTGGAAACGCGCTGGGCATGGTGGGCATACGGCATCGTTCATGGCCTGCCGGGCGCGGAAGTCAACAAGGATTGGCGGGCCGGATGGCCGTTGTACCAGAACGGCTGGTGCCAGGATGAGTGATTTCGCCGCCCGCCGCGGCCTCGTTTTCGTGTCACCAACGATCGATCCGTGAAACCGGAAAGGAACGCAACGATGCAGCGATTGAATCTCAACTCGGACCTTGGCGAAAGTTTCGGTCCATGGAAAATGGGCAGCGATGCGGCGATGCTGCGCATCGTCAATTCGGCCAACGTGGCCTGCGGTTATCACGCCGGCGACCCGGCGGTGATGCTCAAGACGGTGGCCCTGGCCCGCGACGGCGGGGTCAGCGTGGGCGCGCATCCCGGCTTCCCGGACCTGCAGGGTTTCGGGCGGCGGCGGATGGATATCCCGGCGGACGAACTCGAAGCCATGCTGATCTACCAGATCGGCGCGCTCGACGCCTGCTGCCGGGCGCAGGGCGCGCGTCTCACGCACGTCAAGGCGCACGGCGCGCTTTACAACATCGCCGGCGCCGACCGCAAGGTGGCGGACGTGATCGCGCGGGCCGTGCGGCGGGCCGACGCGAAGCTGATCCTGCTGGCGGCGGCGGCTTCGCACTCGGTGCGGGCGGCGCGGGAACAGGGCCTTTCCGTGGTCGAGGAAATCTTCGCCGACCGCGCCTACCTGGACGACGGCAACCTGGTGCCGCGCGGCCAGCCCGGCGCGATGGTGCACGGCGCCGAGGCCAGTCTGGCGCACGTCATGCGCATGGTCGAGGAGCAGGCGCTGGTGTCGGTCAACGGCAAACGCATTCCGGTCAAGCCGCAAAGCATCTGCGTGCACGGCGACAACGCCGAGGCGGTGGCGACGGCGCAGGCCCTGCGCGATGGTTTGACCAAGGCGGGTTATCTTTTGGTGACGATTCCGGAACTGGAAGGGTGAAACGTTCGGGG
>JAISNE010000230.1 GCA_031276375.1 Accumulibacter sp. | reverse complement strand
TTTTCACCCATGAACCTTAAAAGGAGCCTCTCAATGGAAAATATCGAACAACGCGTCAAAAAGATCGTTGCGGAACAGCTTGGCGTGAATGAAGCCGACATCAAGAACGAATCCTCATTTATCGACGATCTTGGCGCGGATTCGCTGGATACCGTTGAACTGGTCATGGCGCTGGAAGAAGAATTCGAATGCGAGATTCCGGACGACGAGGCTGAAAAGATCACCAGTGTTCAGCAGGCCATCGATTACGTGGCCAGCCATAAAAAGTGATTTTCCGGAGAACGAATTGACACGCCGCAGAGTCGTCATCACCGGACTTGGCATCGTTTCACCGGTCGGCAGCACCGTCGAACAAGCCTGGCAAAACATCCTCGCGGGCCGTTCGGGGATCGACCGGATCACGCGCTTCGACGCCTCCTCGTTCCCGGCCCGGATCGCCGGCGAAGTGAAGGATTTCGATGTCACGCAATACCTGCCGGCCCGGGATGCGCGGCGCATGGATACGTTCATCCACTACGGCATGGCGGCGGGAATCCAGGCGATACGCGACGCCGGCCTGGAAGCGCATCCGGCCGACGCCGACCGGATCGGCGTTTCGATCGGCTCGGGGATCGGCGGCCTGCCGATGATCGAAGCGACGCGAGACGAATTCGTCTCTACCGGGGTGCGCAGGATATCCCCGTTCTTCGTGCCGGGGTCGATCATCAACATGATCTCCGGCAACCTGTCGATCATGTACGGCTACAAGGGTCCGAACATCGCCATGGTCAGCGCCTGTTCCACCGGAACGCACAGTATCGGCGACGCGGGGCGGCTGATCGAATACGGGGACGCGGACATCATGGTCGCCGGCGGCGCCGAATGCACGGTATCCCCGCTGGGTCTGGGCGGTTTCTGCGCGGCGCGCGCCCTGTCCACGCGCAACGACGACGCGAAGACCGCCAGCCGCCCGTGGGACAAGGATCGCGACGGCTTCGTCCTGGGCGAAGGCGCCGGCGTGATGGTGCTCGAAGAATACGAACACGCCAGGGCGCGCGGCGCCAGGATCTACGGCGAGCTGGCCGGACTCGGCATGAGCGCCGACGCCCATCACATGACCGCGCCATGCGAGGACGGGGAGGGCGCCGCGCGGTGCATGACCAACGCCTTGCGCAACGCGCGGGTCAACGCGGGCGAAGTACATTATCTCAACGCGCACGGCACCTCGACGCCGCTGGGCGATCTTGCCGAAACGGTCGCTGTCAAGCGCGCGTTTGGCGATCACGCGAAAAAACTGGTGGTCAACTCGACCAAGTCGATGACTGGCCACCTGCTGGGCGCGGCGGGCGGCATCGAAGCCGTGTTCTCCACGCTGGCCGTCTATCATCAGATATCGCCGCCGACCATCAACATTTTCAGCCAGGATGAAGCGTGCGATCTCGACTACTGCGCCAACGAAGCGCGGCAGATGAAGATCGACGTCGCCATCTCGAATTCTTTCGGGTTTGGCGGCACCAACGCCACCGCCGTTTTCCGGCGCGTCTAGGCCCTCCTGTCCCGGCGAGCGGTGCGGTTTCCGGTTTTCATCGGGCTGCGCCGCTCGCTTTTTCTCGTCTGTTCGCTCTGTGTCATGCACTGCGCGGCGGCGGGCGCATTCCTCGTCATGCCGTGGCCGCGCCCCCTGCGCATCGGTTTACTGATCGCGCTGGCGGTTTCGCTCCGGCAAGCGTTTCGTCCGCCGCGCGTGGCGTCCCTGCGCCTCTACCGGGACGGCGCTCTCGAATGCGTTCTACCGAACGGAACGAGCCTGCTGGCGAACCCGCTTCCCGATACCACCGTTTTTTTCTGGCTGGTGGTGTTGCGCCTGCAAGCGGAAGGCGAAAAAGGAACGATTTCCCTGGCGCTTTTTCCAGACCACATGACGCGCGAGGAATTCCGCCTGCTGCGCCTGTGGCTGCGCTGGAGCGTCACACCAAGTTGCGGTCAATAGGCCGTTGACTCAAGTCTGACGTGTCAGGATTTTGGTCATTTTTTGGCGTATCACGCCGGTGTCGTTCGCCGCGGGCACAAACGCGCTATCGTCGCCATCGCCCATGAAATCCTTCGCACCCTCTTCTTCATGCTCCAACGCCGCGAACATTTCCGGGATTCCGCCGTGGATTATGATGCCCTCTCATACCAAGTTGCCGCCAAACCATCGTGATACGAAAAAAATGACTGAAATCTTGACGCGTCAGACTGGAATATTGACGGCCTATATTGACGGCCTATTGAGCGCGACTTGGTGTCGGTTCATCGCAATGCCCCGCTGGATGTCGCGCTGGGGCGAAACCTGGGCTGGACCGGAGTCGCCCTGGAAACCTGCAAAACCGTCACCGGATCGCTTCTCTCCCTGTGCCGGGCCAAACAGTTTTCGTTCACCCTCATGGCGCAGGACCTTACCAACCCCATGTTGGCCCAGATCCCGCCGCCAAGGCCGCCGCGCTGGCCTCGCGCAAGGACGCTACGCTTCATGTGCCAGTGCTTCCACCGCCGCGGCGATTGACGGTTTCTTGCGGGACGGGTCCGCAAGGGACGTTTTTTGTTGGATAATCCCGTCTTGTCTCCGCTTTGTTTTTTTTCACTGAAAAAGGAAAGTCACCATGAAGCTCTCGCATATCGAACATATCGGCATCGCTGTCAAGAACCTCGACGAGGCCATCAAGTTCTGGGAAAAGCAGTTGGGCCTGAAGTGCTACTCGATCGAAGAAGTGAAGGAACAGAAGGTGCGCACCGCTTTCTTCAAGATCGGGCAATCCAAGATCGAATTGCTCGAATCGACCGATCCGGAAGGCCCGATCGGCAAATTCGTCGAAAAGAAGGGTGAAGGCATCCACCACGTGGCGATCGCCAGCGAAGGGCTGCAAGGAAATCTCGACGAACTGGCCGGCAAGGGTGTGCAGTTGATCGACAAGGCGCCGCGCAAGGGGGCCGAGGGACTCGACATCGCCTTCCTGCATCCGAAGGCCACCGGCGGCGTGCTGCTGGAACTGTGTGAAGATCCCGGCAAGTAATCTTCCGCGCCCGTGTTCCAAATGGAGCGAGTAAGCCCGACCCATCCTCCGGACACCGCGTAAGGCCATGTGCCCGTTCCGGATGTTTTCGTCCCTCGCGGGTTTGTCGATGGTCGGGTTTTCCCCGTCAATGAACCGGACGGCGAGTCGCGCGGCTTTCCGTGACGCGGATGGCGCGTATGCGTGGCTCGCGGCGCAGCCGCGAGGGGACGCCTCGGTCATGCTGTCCGGGCTGACGGCGCAGATCGAGGCGCTGAACCTCCAGGATCTTTCTCCTCGCGGGCGGTTCAAGATACTGGAAGTCTTGCGCAAGGAGGTGTTCGTGGCCGGCGCCGCCTGCCGGCGCCAATGCGAAGGCAGACCGCTGCCGCTCGATGCCGATGAGCAGGCATCGCTCGACGCGGCGCTTCGTCTCTGGCGCGCTCACGCCGTCGGTTATCAGCATTGTTTGCAAGCCTGCCTGGACGGCGATGAATCCATGTCCAGATACGTGGCGCGCGTGGCGCACCGGGTTTCCTCCTGCCTGCGCATGGAACAGTTGACCGGCTATGCGGGAGGCGCCGCGCCGAGGCCGGGATTCTGGGAGAGTTTCCACACGCTCTTCCTCGCGGCCGAAGAACTCGGATGCGTCATGGAGATGGTCGAAGACCGCTTGCCTGGCGAAACGCGCGCGTCGTCGGTTTCCGGGCAGTACGCCACGGCGCTGATGCTGCATCTGGCGCAACCCTTCTCGTTGTCCAGCGGGCAGTTGGCCGTGGTGGTGCGCTGGCTGGCGCGCTGGCGCGAGCATACGCGGATCGACGGGCAGGCGACCACGACGGATGCCAGATACAGTCCGATTCCGCTGGATCTCGCCGCGGACCGGCCGATCCATGAAAAGGACGGTCAAGCCCATCTCCCCCGCTGGCTGTCGCTGGGCAACGTCCAGCGCAAGATTCGCCAGCGTCTCGACGCGCTGGCGGCCGGAGAGTCGCCGGAAAACCTCAATCTCGGCAGTTGCCTTTCCGCGAAGAACTGCCAGTCCTTGCTCGAAAGGCTGTCCAGCAACCTGCGGCATCCGCTGCCGGTTTTGCCCGCCGCGACGGACGGCATGCCGACTCTGTCGGTCTGCGCCGGGCTGGCCGGCATCCATCGCCTGCTGAGCGGCAAGCGGCTCGAAGAAATGTTGCCGGCGGATTCTTCCACGGACGATCCGCCGGCCGGGCGCGAAGCGCGGCCGCCTGGCGATCTCGGGCAGGAACGTTGGCGCCTGGCGCATTGGGAAAGCAACGAACAGGTGCTGCTGCGCGCGCCGGGGAATGGCGCGTCCCGCTTGACCCTGCACGGTTTGCTTGCCGTCGGCCGGCAGGAGAATTACCTGCTGGCGGTGATAAACGCTCTGTGGCAAAACGGGGACGGAACCCTGTTTTGTGCCGTCAACCCGCTTCCAGGCGGCGTCACGCCGAGGGTTGCCGAAATTCGCAACTGGATGACCGGGGAAGTCGCGTACCATCCGGCGTTCCAGCTTTCCTCGGAGGAGGATCGCGCGCGGGATAGGCTGCTTTTGCCGGCGGGCCTGTTGGTGCGGGCGTCCGGCGTCCGGTTTTTCGATTGCGGCGGAGAACTGCTGTTCGGATTGCGCGTGGCCGATTGCCTGGAGCGCGGCGACGAAGTCGAATTCTGGCAGGTCGCGAGCAACGATTGAAAGATGAAAAGTGAAAGACGATGAACGGGAAGATCCGAAACACTCCGGCCGGTTCCTCGCATTTCGCGTCGCGCATGACGGCTTTTCACCCCGATCCGCATGATCCGTAAAGTTTTCCTTTGTTTCCTGTGGATGGTGAGCGCGCTGGCCGGCGGACAGGAACTGCTGCGCCCGGAGCTGGCCTTCAAGGCGTCGGCGCGCGCCCCGGACGGCCAGACGATCGAACTGCGTTTCGAGATTGCCGAGGGCTATTACCTGTATCGCGACAAGTTCCGTTTTTCCGCCGAACCGGGCGAAGCGCGGCTTGGGCAAGCCATCTTTCCGGAAGGCCGCGAGACGACGGACGAGACCTTTGGCAAGGTCGAGATTTACGAGCGGGAAGTGACGATCCGCCTGCCGGTCGAACGTAATGGTTCCGGCGTCCTGCCGCTCACCTTGCAAGTGACTTCGCAGGGATGCGCGAGCGAGCTGGGCGTCTGTTACCCGCCGCAAACCCGGCGCATCGCGCTCGAACTGCCCGAGCCGGCGGACGCGACGGGGGCGAGCACCCCGGCGCGCGCGGAGGTGGCGGCGGCCAAGGCCAGCGGAATCGACGAATCCGGGGCCATCGCCATGGCGCTCCAGCACAAGGCGTTCGGCTGGACGGCGCTCGGTTTTTTCGGCATCGGGCTGCTCCTGTCGGTCACGCCCTGCAATTTTCCGATGTGGCCGATACTTTCCAGCCTCATCGTCGGCGCCGGCCGCGGCGGGCGGCCCGTGTCGCGCGGGCGCGCCTTCGTCCTGTCGCTGGCCTACGTGCTCGGCATGGCCGTGGTTTACGCGGTGGCCGGCGCGGCCGCCGGACTGTCCGGCACGCTGATCTCCACAGCCCTGCAAAACGCCTGGGCGCTTGGCGGCTTCGCGCTGGTATTCGTCGCGCTGGCGCTGTCGATGTTCGGCCTGTTCGAACTGCGCCTGCCGACCTTCCTGCAAGGCCGGGTGACGGAAAAAGCGGCCGGGCTGCGCGGCGGCTCGCTGCCCGGCGCGGCGCTCATGGGCGGTCTGTCGGCCCTGATCGTCGGCCCGTGCGTCACCGCGCCGCTCGCCGGCGCCCTGCTCTACATCGGGAACACCGGCGACGCGCTGCTCGGCGGACTGGCCCTGTTCTGCCTGGCCCTGGGCATGGGCGCGCCGCTCCTGCTCATCGGCCTGTCGGCGGGCGCCTTGCTGCCCAGGGCCGGCCCCTGGATGGTCGCGGTCAACCGCATTTTCGGCGTGCTCCTGCTCGCCTGCGCGCTGTGGATCGTCTCGCCGCTCATTCCGGTTTACGCGCAAACGGCCGCCGGGGCGCTGCTGCTGATCCTCCTGGCGGTGCTGCTGCGCGCCGTCGACCCCTTGCCGCCCGAGCCGAAGGCCTGGCAGATCTTCGGCAAGGCCATCGGCCTGTTCCTGCTCCTGCTTGCCGCCGTCCTGGCGAGCGCGCTCGCGCGCCTGGCCGTTCCCTCGCTTTCCGGATTCGACCTTGCCCCGTTCACGCGCGCCGAGCCGCGTTCGCCGCCGTTCGAGCGCGTGCGCTCGCTGGCCGAGCTGGAGGCGCGGATCGCCTCCGCCGGCCAGCCGGTGCTGCTCGATTTCTACGCCGACTGGTGCGCGTCGTGCAAGGACATGGAGCGCACCACCTTCGCCGATCCGCGCGTGCGCGAAAAGCTTTCCACCTGGCGGCTGCTGCGCGCCGACGTGACGGCCAACTCGCCGAACGACCAGGCGCTGCTGGCCCGCTTCAGGCTTTTCGGGCCGCCCGGCATCATTTTTTTCGATCCGGCGGGCAAGGAACTGACGGGCGTCCGGATCGTGGGCTACCAGCCGCCCGACGACTTTCTCAACGCTCTGGCGGCGACGGGGATGTGACGGAAGCGGCGACGCCCGCGGTCAGAATACCGAGCATGGCCCGCGCATGCTCGGCGGCTTCGCGGCCCAGACGAGTCAGATAGCCGCCGTCGGCCTGGGTAATCAAGCCTTTGGCGTGCAACCGGCAAGCCGCCGCCTTGACGTGCTCGTCGGCGCTCTTGTGCACCTTGATCCCCTGCTGGCCGGAGTCGGGATCGAAGCGGATCAGGGTGTTCAGCTCATGAACCAGTTCGGGTGTATAGGGCATGGTCGTT
>JAISNE010000217.1 GCA_031276375.1 Accumulibacter sp. | reverse complement strand
GTCCTGCCCGCGCGCTTCGGCCTGGACAGCAAAACCGCGCCGGGATTTCTTCCGCCGGACATCGACATCCTGGTGACGCACTGTCCGCCGAAAGGCATTCTCGACGAAGGCCGCTGGGGTTGCCCGATTCTTCGGGATTTGGTCAAGAACGGGAAACCAAAAATACATTTGTTTGGACATTGCCACAAAATGGCGGGTAGAATGACGCGCGCGGGGGAAACGGAGTTTTGGAATGTAAGTGTTTTTTTGTGATGTCAATGTTGTTACAAATTCAAGGAGAAAATCGTGTCAAATGAATTTCAAGAATGGGCGGTAAGTTTTTCTGGGTGTGATGGCGGTGATATTGGCAGCAAAGAGCATCCCTCTATTTGGGTATGCGGGATTGAATGGGGTGGAGGAAATACACCGGATGACATTCGAGATGCGATGAAATATCCGGAGAACGTGCCGCCACGTGGATATAGAGACTTGGAAGAACAACTTGGCTATCGATTTAACCAATGGGCGTTTAAACTGTTGGCCGCGATCAATGGGCAACGAGTCGAGGACTATGGGGCTTTTGCTGAACAGGCCAAGCCATTTGTTGAAGGCTCGCGCGGTTATTTCAAAATGAATCTCTTCCCTATTGCATTCAAAAAGACTGATCATAATCTGTTCTCTGGCGAATTCTCGTCTGTCACTGGCTTTGCATCCAAGAATGACTATATTCAATTCTGCAAGGAATATCGATTTCCACAGATAAGAAGTTGGGCGCAGACCTATGTGCCGGATTTGGTAATTTGTACTGGGAAGGGATGCAAGGATTATTTTTCTTCAGCCTTTGGTGTCACATCGACGTTCAACTTGGAAAAAATGCAAGATAGACCGGATCATATAAATTGGGCTGTCAATAGCTGGGGCAGTTTGATCGTTGTCTTGCCATTCTTTGGGAATGGGCAGTTTAGCAACGAGGGGGCTCAAATCGTTGGGGAAAGGATTGCTGATCTGCGAAAACGGCGAGTATAGCCCGTATAGAACCCCCAACGCAAAACGGGCAAGCTATTTGATGTTGGGGTTCGCAAGCCACCCCAACGGTCATTGCATGAATCGATGCCACCCCGTATGATAAAACCATCGTCCGCGACTCGCCGATCTCCGTTGGAAGCGCCAGGGGTGGCGCTTGGCCGAGGTGGAAGTAAAAAGGGTTGCGGGCGGCTTCGTTCTTTGCAGGCATAGCGACGACGTCCTCGTCAGCGATGTTTTTTTGCGTCCAATTTCCGGTTGTTTCACGCATAACCTATGCGAGCTGCCCCCCGTGCCCGTCATTCCCGCGCAGGCGGGAATCCAGCATTCCACCGCCTTGTCTGGATTCCCGCCTGCGCGGGAATGACGGGTATTTTGACCGCCTCGACTTGAAAAAAGCGAGGGTGGTGCATGAAAAACAGAGGACAGAAGACAGAGGACAGCCAATTACGGCGCTTCGCGCCGCTATATGACTGTCTTCGGTCATCTGTCCTCTGAAATGACACTCCCCCTTTTTTCTTGTCAATCCCGGAAAAAACCCCATCATGCCCCGCTGGAGCAAACTTCAGTCCGCGTTGTACCAGATCATCTCGCCTGACATTCGTTTCCAGTTGCAATGCCGGCTCGTTCGCATGAATTCGGCTGATGGCGGAACGGATTTGCCTCGATACTGGATCACTCTTGGAAAAGAGACCATTTGGTCCTATCCGGGTCAGTCCGTAATTGTCGCGTTTCGAGAAATTGATCCTGCAAATTCCCGGCGATCAATACCGTTGCCACTACGTCAAGGCCAAGGTGCGCGTACATCGCTACCTGGACGGCGCCTTGTCCATTTTTCACGAGCCACGGAAATTGGCGAGTTACACGCCAGAAGGGAGGCTGATCGAAGCGCTGCCGCAGGCCGCCTGACCCGTCCGCCCGGCGCGCCGCCGGGGATGGAAGCTGGCTCCGGGCTACGCCTTCCACCAGTTTCCATCCCCGGCATAAAAATCGGACAAGTCTAAAAGCTCGTGACACTTGGCTGTCGATTGATTTTTCTATTTGGAAGCGTCATTATCTTGCCGTTGGCGGGAAAACGGCGCAAATGCGCGCAGGCGGAGGAAATCCCGCGGAACCGGGCAGGCGGCATATGTATTGCTTTCCTCGTTCCGGTTTTTTCATGACAAGTCGGACAAGCGATTCACCATGTTTCATACCCTGCCGCTTTCGGATGCATTGACCGGGACGCCCGTTGTGTTTTTCGCGGGCGGCGCGTCCGGATTGGATGCGGGGAAGAATGCAAAAGGACCTGACCAGGGGAAGCAGGCATGAAATCTCTCGCACGCTCGCTCCAGCGCGGCTTCACGCTCATCGAAATGGTGGTCGTCCTCCTCATCTTCGCCATCCTCGCCCTGCTCGCGCTTCCCGTCTATTACTCCATCCGTAGCGCGTCACATGCGCAAGAATCTCCTTTGGAAGCCGTCAGTCAGAGGAGAGAGGCCATTCGCGCGTATGTGGCTGAAGGACTTGCTTTCGCGGCACAGGCCAGGACCTTCGTCATGGAGGTGATCGCCAACGGCGACGTGAAAAAGGTCACGGTCGCCTACCCCGGAACGGGAGCGCCGCCGCCCGGCAGCTACATGGGTTTCGAATTCAAACCCATCGGCGCGACGGAAAAGATCGTGATCAATCCTTTGCTGATGGTGGCGAAGGAGTCTTCCCCGGAAGATTCTTCCACCCGTGCCCGTGGGAGCGAGGGCACGATCTGGATCGAGATGGACGGCCAAAAGGTGCCAAAATTCGGGCTGAAGCTGACGGCGGGCTTTGGCGGCCTCCTTGCCAATGGACAACCCAGGGAGCCGTTGTTATTCGATGCCGAGGGCAATCTGGTCGATCCCGATGGCCATCACGGTCTTTCCGACATCATCTGGGGATGCTCGCTGGGCGATGACTATTCCTTGGCGAGTCATGCCCAGTACGTGCCTCCTTATTGCCGTTATGGCGCGACGCCCTGATCCGCGCATTTCCCCGGATTCCGGCATTCCGGCGGGATCGAGCGTCGCCTTCGACTCGCGGGCAGGCGGCGCGCGACAACTACAGGTTCATCTGGAACCCGATTTCGTTCAACTTGACGCATAGCTGTTCAAACTGCTCCCTGGGCGCCTTGAGCAAGGGCGGGCGGACATTGGCCCATTGGGGATGATTGCGCTTCCAGCCGATGACGGCTTTCATCGAGGCGATCAGCGGGATCATTTCGAAGGTCCGGCGAATCGCGGTCACCCGCGCCTGACGGGCATCGGCATCGGGCGCTTGCCAGTTCCGGTAAAGCTCATGAATCATGGCCGGGTTGACGTTGCCGGTGGCGGTGATGCAGCCGGCCCCGCCGCCGCGCAAGGTTTGCAGCAGGAAAACATCGCTGCCGCAGAAAACGTCGAAACCCGACGGCTGGAAGTTTTTGAGCAGCATTTCCGTATTGTTCCAATCGCCCGAGCTGTCCTTGATCCCGGCGATGGTTCCGGGATATTCCTTCAGCAGGCGCTCGATCAGGCCCGCCGTGATCGAAATCTGCGCCACCGGCGGGATGTGGTAGAGGTAAATGCGCAGGTTCCCGCTCCCCGTCCGCTGAATCACTTCCGAATAGAAACGGAAAAGACCGTCGTCCGAAATGGCCTTGTAATAAAACGGCGGAAGCATCAGGACGCCCGCGCAGCCCGCGGCCACGGCGTGTCTCGTCAGTTCCACCGTATCGGTCAGGGAACAGCAGCCGGTGCCCGGCATCATTTTTTCCGGAGACACGCCGGCCAGCAGCAATGCCTCCAGCAGGAACCTGCGCTCGGATACGCTGAGCGAATTCGCTTCGGAATTGGTTCCGAAAACGGCCAGCCCGGCGTTCTGCGAAACCAGCCATTGGCAGTGCTCCACGAAACGCTTAGGATCGGGCGACAGATCGTCCTTGAACGGCGTCACGACAGGGGATAATATCCCGCGAAACTTCGGAAACATAGGCTTTGTTCTCCCAGGTGAAATCGGTTGGGCGGCGGATGCGGGGCAAGAAGTGTACTACACGCTCGATCCGGCACGCTGCTGACGCGGTTATTCCCCGCGCGCTATCATCCCGTTTCATCAGCCCGACGTAAATGAGGAACGGCAGATGCGCCTGCTGCTTGTCGAAGACGATCCGATGATCGGAGCCAGCGTCCAGCGCGGCCTCAAACAGGACGGCCACACCGTCGACTGGGTGCGCGACGCCGACGCCGCCGAGCTGGCCCTGGTCAGCGAAGTGCACGAACTGATCCTCCTCGACCTTGGTCTGCCGCGCAAAAACGGACTGGAGCTGCTGGCCGCCTGGCGCCGCCGGGGCGTGAGCTTGCCGGTGCTGGTGATTACCGCGCGCGATTCCGTCGCCGACCGGGTCAAGGGGCTTGACGCCGGCGCGGACGATTACCTGGTCAAACCCTTCGACCTCGACGAACTGTCGGCGCGCGTGCGCGCGCTGACGCGCCGCAACAGCGGCCGCGCGACGCCGACGATCGAAGTCGGCGCGCTGTCGCTCGATCCGGCGGCGCATGCCGTGACGCTCGACGGCAAGTCGGTGGCGCTCTCCAAACGCGAGTTCTCGCTGCTGCACGCGCTGATGAAACAGCCGGGGGCGCCGATGTCGCGCGCTCAGATCGAGGACAGCCTGTACGGCTGGAACGAAGAGATCGAGAGCAACGCCATCGAAGTGCACATCCATTCGCTGCGCCGCAAGCTGGGCGCCGAACGTATCCGCAACGTGCGCGGCGTCGGCTACATGGTTCCGGCGGAAAGATGAACCCGAAAAAGCGCTTTCCTCCGCGTGTTTCGTGTCCTGTGTGCCGAAAATGGTCTTGACCGGGGTCTTTCAATGAATTCGATTCGCCGCCATCTGCTGATCGCGCTGCTCGGCACGCTGTGCGCGGCCATGCTGCTGGGCGCCTGGGTCACCTACCGGGTGGCGTGGAACGAAGCGGGCATCCTGTTCGACTACCATCTGCAACAGATTGCCCTGTCGCTGCGCGACCAGCGTTTCCAGGGATCCGCCGACGCGCTGGCCAGCGACCAGAGCCTCGATTACGTGATTCGCGTGTGGGACCGGAACGGCCTGACGGTGTTCTTTTCGCGCCCGCACGACGCGCTGCCGGAACTGACCCGGCTGGGCTACTCGACGACCGAAACCCGCGAGGGCGCCTGGCGTCTCTATGCCATCCAGTACCACGGCCAGACCATCGCCGTCGCGCAGCCGATGCGCGTGCGCGACCGTCAGGCCGCCGCCGTCGCCTGGCGCACGCTCGAACCCTTTTTCATCCTCTTGCCGGTGCTCGGGCTGCTGATCTGGTGGCTGGTCGGATGGGGATTGCGGCCCCTGGGCAGGCTGGCGGAATCGGTCGAGGCGCGCACCCCGGACCTGCTCGACCCGCTCCCCGACGCGGGCGTGCCGGAAGAAGTCCGGCCACTCGTTGACTCGCTGAACGATCTGCTCGGCCGCCTGAAAGCCGCTCTCGACGCGCAGCGGGCCTTCGTCGCCGATGCCGCGCACGAATTGCGCACACCGCTGACGGCGCTGCAATTACAGGCGCAACTGGTGGAACGCGCGCATTCGGACGAGGAAAGACGCGCCGCGCTCGGCCATCTCAAGGACGGATTGCAACGCGCCACGCATGGCGTGCAACAGCTCCTGACCCTGGCCCGGCAGGAGCCCGGCGCCGCCGAGGCGCCGTTCGCGCCGGTCCGTCTGGCGCCGCTGGTCCGCGAGTCGGTCACCGGGCACTCCGCGCTGGCGGCCGTCCGTCATATCGACCTGGGCGTGTCGCATGCCGAGGAAGAAGCCACGATACCGGGCGACGCCGCCGCGCTGAAAATCCTGCTGGACAACCTGATCGCCAACGCGCTGCGCCATGCGCCGGAAAGCGGGCGCGTCGATGTCGCCTGCGGCGTCCGCGCCGGCGCCGCCTATCTCGAAGTCGCCGACAACGGGCCGGGCATCCCGGTCGAGGAACGAGAGCGCGTATTCGACCGCTTCTATCGCCGCGGCGGCGAATCGGGCGCCGGACTCGGTCTGGCGATCGTCCGGATGATCGCGCAGCGCCACGGCGC